>CAYIOH010000257.1:0-6257 GCA_964364975.1 uncultured Bifidobacteriaceae bacterium | reverse complement strand
GCTCGACTTTCACCCCAAAGGTTTTTTGGACGAACTCGACGAGTTCCATGACGCCAAGGGAATCGATGATTCCCTCCTGCAGGAACGAGACATTATCCGGATAGGGAAAGCCGGTGTCGCTAAAGAGAATGTTTTGGGCGATGAACTCACGAATGAGCGGTTCCACCAGCGGGTTGTCGGTTGGGATGGTCATAGAAAAAAGCGGCAACGGTTCATCAATCAATTCAACTGAGGCGACGCCGCAATCCGCGCGGGAGCAAATGCGCCCCGCGACGGACGCCTCGGACGAATCCGGGCGGGATGCGGTTCCGGAGCCACATCTCGAAACCGCCACGCCGGCGAAAAGCGATCTCCGTGTTCAGGCGGGCGCGGTGTTCCGCACTCAATCGCCAGCCGGAGGCACCGCAATTTTCGACCACGTGCGCGATCGAATTGCCTTTGGGAATGACGACGACCGGTTCCCGGCTGAGGCACCAGTTGAGCGCGACCTGCGCCGGCGTCTTGCCGACCGCCGCCGCTATGTCGCGCAACATTCCGCGCGGATCGCAATCGAACAGGCGTTGAGGTTCGCGCCCCAGCGGACTGTAAGCGATCACGGTGATGCCGTTGGCTTCACAAAAAGGCAGCAACTCGGGTTCGATCGTGCGATCCGCAAGGTTATACCGCACCTGGTTGGCCGCAATCGGGTGCTTACGCATCGCCTTTCGAGCGCGCTCCAGTTCCGGCACCGAAAAATTGGAGACGCCGATGAAGCGAACCTTGCCGGCATCCACGAGTTCCTCCATCGCCGCCATCGTCTCCTCGATGGGGATGCTGGGATTCGGTTGGTGCAACTGATAAAGGTCAATGCGATCCGTGCGCAACTGCCGCAGGCTCTGGTCCGCCGCCAGCAAAAGCTCTGCCCGGCGGAAATGCTCGGGCGAAGCCTTGGTCGCCAGAAACACCTGGTCGCGCAATCCGTGGATCGCCTCGGCGACGACCGGTTCCGAACCGTAGGATTCCGCCGTGTCAACGAAGAGCGCACCCGCTTCGAGCCCTCGGCGGAGCGGTTCCGGCCCGGCGTGATACCCCCACGTCCCCAAACCGACTTCCGGCACCTGCACGCCGGTATGTCCCAGGAACTTCTGGTTCATAGTGCGGTCGCCTCCAGCACGGGTGGGAGCATTCTTAAGTATTGAGTCGTGCGCTGTTTCCGTTGGATATCGTCGTAAACCCGCTGGACCTGGATTTCGGTCATTCCCATTTCCAGCGCCACCGGCGCCGGGGGCAAGCCCATTTCCAGCCCATGCCAGATGAGGTCAAGCGTTTCAAAAGGCAGGCGGAAGAAAAACTCCTGCTGATCGCACGGCGCACTGTAAGTGTCCGTGGTGGGGATGCGTTGCTGGATCGCCTCCGGAATGTCCAAGTGCCGGGCCAACTGGTAAATCTGCGACTTGTAAAGATGGGCGATCGGCTGGAGATCCACGCCGCCATCGCCATACTTTACAAAGAAGCCTTGGGCGTGCTCGTTCTTGTTGGCGGTGCCCATGACCGCAAATTGGCGGGCCTCGGCATGAAAATAGAGCGTCGCCATGCGCGACCGCTGTTTGAGATTCGTCGCGGCCACAATCTCCAGCAGTTCGCGCGGCGGCAACGGACGGGTTTCCTCGCGCCCGTCGGGACAAAGCACCGTCACGGAAAAGACATTCAACGTGCCACTCTCAAGCAAGTCAGCCGGCAGGACGATCTTGGCTTGGTAGCCTTGCGCGGAATTGTATTCCGGAAAAACCCGGGCGATGGCGGCATCCCGGCGCTGATAACAATTGAAACCCAACAGCGGAGCCGTAATATCTTCAAGAATCGGTTCCACGCCGAAGACGCCGGCCAGCTCGCGCGCATAGGTTACACTGACCGGCTCCGAATCCCGGTCCGGCATCATCACCGCGATCACGTTCCGGGGGCCGAACGCGCGCACCGTCAGCGCCAGCACCACGGCGGAATCAACGCCCCCACTGATGCCCACCACGCCGCCGCCCCGCCGCATGGTTTTACGAACGGTCGGTTGGATAAACCGGACGATGCGGTCGCTCTCCAATGCCGGGTCAATGGCCAGGGACTTTCGGCTAAAGTTCACGGAAGGCATGGTTGACCACCACAATGAAAGTTACAAGTTTCAAGTTTTCAGGGTTCAGTCCGGACGTGACGAAATCAACCACGAATGAACACCAATTCACACGAATGAAGGTTGCCATAGTCTGCGTCAATTGGATTCGTGTCCATTCGTGTCCATTCGTGGTTTCCCCATGGTTTTCGTTCTGCAAATCTTGATTGCATCGTTGCCATCCAGCGGCTGGGACTTCTGGAAATGCGTCACGAATTGACGGTGGACCAGCAGCGTCGAGAGGATGCCGACCAGCGCCATGTCATCGGTCTCGCCAAGCGCCGCGCCCGCGTCAATTTTGCGGACCAACTGCGCGACCGCGGCGGGTTTGAAGAAGCCGGCGGCGCGCAAGTTTTGCGGCTGCAGCAGTTCCCGCACGTAGGCAGGTGTTTTCTCGTTGAAGAAGCTGCGGTGGACGGGCGCCCGATACGGCCGTTTGGGCCGACGCCGGATCGCCTCCGGCAACCAGGGCAAGGCGGCCTGTTTCAAAAGCCGCTTCTCCCGCAAGCCGCGTAATTTCATCGCGGCCGGCAGCCGGTTGCAAAATTCCACCAGCCGCACATCGAGGAACGGAAAGCGCCCCTCGACCGAGTGCGCCATCGCCATGCGGTCGCCTTGGGAAGAAAGGAGATAGGGCGAAAGGAGGGTGGCCGTTTCGAGGAACTGGGCGCGGGCGAGCGGTTGCCAGTTGCGAAAACCGGCGGGTAACCGGGCGGCGAGTTGTTCCAGACAACCCGCTTCCGATGAAAGTGCCAGACCCTCAGCCAAGAAACGCCAGGTGCGCCGGTTGTTTCGCCAACGGATGGCGTGCGAATACCAGGGCGACTCGACATCCGCGAGGCCCTCGCCAAAAAAAGCGGCCAGGAAGTCCGGGCTGCTCTGCGAAAAACCCTTGATGTCCCCATACAGCCGTTGGAACAGCAACGGCCGCCAGCGGGAGTCCGGTTGGACGGCCCAGAAGCGGCGGAGGGCGGCTTCCTTGAAGATTTCGTAGCCGGCGAGGAATTCGTCCGCGCCCTCGCCGGTGAGGACGACCTTGAAACCGGTCTGACGGACGAGTTCCGAGAGCAGAAACATGGGCGCGGGTGCCGTGCGCATCAAAGGCGCCTCGGCGTGCCAGATGACGTCCGGGAAAACGCGCCCGATGTCCGCGTGGGTGGCGCGCACCACATGGTGATCGGTGCCCAGGTGACGGGCCATCTCCTGCTGGAAGACGCTTTCATCGAACTGCTCGTCGCCAAACGCAATGGAGAAGGTGACCAACCGGTTCGAGGTGTGCCGACGAACGACAGAGGCAATAGTGGAGGAATCAATCCCGCCGCTAAGATAAGCTCCCACGGGCACATCGGCGCGCAAGCGGATGCGGCAGGCATCAATCAGCAGGGCGCGAAACTCCTCGACCACCTCGTCGAAGGGACGCGATGATTCTGCTCCGGAAAGAACTTCTGCTTGCGACGGAAAACGGTTTTCCCAATAGCGCTCGATCTGGAGGCCATCGTGGCTGGCGATGAGAAAATGCCCTGGAGGCAGCTCCCGAATTCCGCGGAAGACCGTGCCGGGCGTGAGCGTGGACCAAAACATGAAGACTTGGGCCAGCCCCGATGGTTCGATTCCCGCCGCGACCCGATCATCACTCAGAATGGATTTGATCTCGGAGGCAAAGAGCAGGGTGCCGTCGGCCAACGTCGTGTAGAACAAAGGCCGGACGCCCAGGCGATCGCGTGCGAGAAACAGCCGCCGCCGCCGGGAGTCCCAAATGGCGATGGCGAACTGGCCGTTCAGTTGATCGAGACATCCTGGGCCAAACTCCTCGAAGAGATGCAAAACGACCTCGGTATCCGAGGCGGTGCGAAACCGATGACCACGGGCCACGAGTCCCTCCCGCAGTTCGAGGTAATTGAAGACCTCCCCGTTGAAGACGATCCAGAGGGATTCATCCTCATTGGCGATGGGCTGAGTGCCCCCGCTGAGGTCAATGATGCTGAGGCGGGCGTTGCCCAGACCGGTCTCGCGATCAAGCAGAAGGCCAAACTCGTCGGGCCCCCGATGGCGCAACATGCCGAGCATCTGGCGCAAGCCACCTTCCGCGGCCAACTGCCGCCCGGAGCGATCAAACATGCCGGCGATGCCACACATCAGTGTAAATCCAATTTGCGAATCTTGCCGTTGTCGGTCTTCGGAAGTTCGCGGCGGAACTCGACTTGTTGCGGCACCATGAAGTCCTCTAGCCGCGCCTTGCAGTGAGCAATCACCGCCGCCTCGGTCATGCCCGAGTCCGACGCAACGACAAAGGCTTTTACTGCCTGGCCGAGCAGCGGATCCGGGATGCCGACGACGGCCGCGTCCTGCACTCCGGGCATGGAGTAGAGCACGTTTTCGACCTCGCGGGGCGCGACTTTCTCCCCGCGGCATTTGATGATGTCGTCTTTGCGACTGACGAAGTAAAAGAAACCGTCCTCGTCGGTGCGGAACAAGTCGCCGCTGTAACAAACCCGTTCACCAGGCAGCGGGCCGGGCCGGAACCGTTCGCCGGTTTGTTGGGGATCGTCCCAATAACCGCGCATGACATGGCGTCCGCGGACAACGAGCTCGCCCACCTCGCCCGGGCCCAGTCGCCGGCCTTGCTCATCTTCGATCCAGAGTTCTGTTCCGGGCATCGCGACCCCGGACGATCCGGGACGTTTGTCTGTCTGATCCGGGGGCAGATACATTGTGCGCGCCACCTCCGTCAGACCGTGCATCAGATACAGTTCGACTTTGGGCAAGAGTTGCCGCAAGCGTTTCACGTGCTCGACCGGTAAGCCGGCAGCCGCGTTGGTTAGATAGCGCAAGCTCGATAGATCAAACACGCTCAGGTCCATGCCCAAAATGATTGAATAGATCGTCGGCACTCCCGCAAACCCCGTTACCCGCTCCTGAGACATTTTCTGGAGCACCGCGATCGGAAAAGCAAATGAGTCCTCGAGGACGAGTGTGCCGCCTGTGAAGAGTGTCGCCATCAGTTGGTACAGTCCATAGCTGAACGACAATGGTAGAACGTTGAGCACGATGTCTCTGTCGGTGTTTTTCAGATACTCCACGATGGACTGCGTGATGAAGACCACGTTGCTGTGATCGCACATTACCCCTTTCGGCTCACCCGTCGTGCCCGAAGTGTAAATGAGGCAGGCCAGATCCAAATCAATGGTTTGCGGACAAGGGGAGGCGACCGGATTGGTGCGAGGGTTCAGGACGAAATTCTGAAAGCGCAAATCGTCGGCTGGAGCACCCATGCCTTGCCCGCCGCAAACAATAACGCCCCGCAGACTATTCACTTCCGCCAGCACCCGCACCCCAAGCCCTTGGTTGATGGCGCGCGCGTCAGTGATCAAGGCGGTGGCGCGGCAGTTGTTCAGAATGAACGTGAGCTTGTCGGGCTTGGTGGCGCGGTTAATCACCACAAACACAGCACCCGCCTTCAAGACGGCGAAGAGGCCCACAATCGCTTCGACCGAGTTCGGAAGATGGATGGCTACACGATCGCCCCGGGCGACTCCTAGATTCTGCAGACGATGGGCGAGATGATTGGCGGCGTTTTCCAACTGCGCGTAGGTAAGTCGGTTGCCCACACAAACCAGCGCCACCTTGTCTGGGAACCGGCAGGCGCTGTGATGGAGGAAATCCTGAACGAGCATGGTCATCCGGTTTAGGAGGTTGAAGTCGGCGAGGTCTTCGGCGCGGGGCGGCGGGACCTGAACCGGCGGCTGAGAAACGGTGATGCCTGGTCGCGCGCCTCGGTCAACGCGCGGCGCACATAGGGCCAGAGGCGCGGTCGCGGCGCGGGAACTTCCTGCGCGTTCACAGGGTTGGACACCGGGGAGCAGATCTCGATCGTTCCCGGCCCCATGACCGTAACGGGCGCGGATTCGGCGGAGGCAGACGGAATCGCCCGCACGGTCTGGTCGGAACCCTTTACCATAAGCGGCTCGACAGCGTTGTCAGCTATCCACGGGCGATGAATGCGGACCTCGCGGACGCCTTCGGGCACGGGGAGAAGAATGCGTCGCGCGCCGAGGCTGACCGACAGCGTCGCGCCCTCCAGCCGGGTGGTGTAATTCGCCCGGGCGATCTCCGTGAG
>CAYIOH010000256.1:0-6259 GCA_964364975.1 uncultured Bifidobacteriaceae bacterium | reverse complement strand
AGCCGGCGGATTTCGTGGCGCTGATTCGGCGGGGCACGAACCCGAACCTGCTGCTGATGCGAACGTTCTCAAAAATCTTCGGCCTGGCCGGATTGCGCCTCGGCTACGGCATCGGGCATCCCGACCTCGTGGCCTTGCTCGAAAAAGTCCGCCAACCGTTCAACATCAACTCGATCGCCCAAGCCGGAGCGCTGGCGGCGCTGGATGACGCCGAACACGTCCGTCGCACCCGCGAAAACAACGTGCGCGGCCTGCAATTTTTCGCCGACGCGTTCCGGCGGATGAAGCTTAAATTCATCCCGTCGTCGGCGAATTTTGTTCTGGTTCATGTCGGCGAGGGCCAGCGCGTGTTCGAGGCGATGCAGAAGCAAGGCGTCATCGTGCGACCGATGGGCGGCTACCAACTCGGCGAGTGGGTGCGAATCACCGTGGGCACGCCGGGAGAGAACGAGCGTTGCTTGGGAGCATTGCAAACAGCACTGCGCGGTTAACCACGTCGGAATTCGGGCGAGCAAGTTGTAATGATCGAGGGCCCGACCCCTCGCCGGGCCCTCGCCTTGCGACGCGCGATGAACAGCGCGT
Organism: uncultured Bifidobacteriaceae bacterium; assembly: GCA_964364975.1. Taxonomy (GTDB): domain Bacteria; phylum Verrucomicrobiota; class Verrucomicrobiia; order Limisphaerales; family JADLHS01; genus JALOTT01. Next base: position 5,677 of record CAYIOH010000256.1, on the reverse strand, counting down.
CCTACCCGCTCCCTGCGCACTTCCGGCAGTTGGTTACGGCCAGACCCAAGGCGCCATCACGCGGTAGTAGCGTTGCAGCCTCAAGGTATTTGTTTCAGACTGGGTGTTGGCCGGCCCAATCACTTCGGGTCCGACATCCACCCAGGGCAGCGGCACGGCGTTGGTAAGCGTGGCGGTGGCTTGCAGTTGGTAATGGATGCAAGACTCGGCGCGCCACCGGAGGGTGACCGCCTGATTGGGGACGCCGCCAACCACGACATTGGTGACGACGATGTTGGTGATCACGATGTTGGTCAGCGGCCGGAGTTGCCGGACAATGACCTGGTAGTCTTCGACCTCACCGTCCGCCGCCGCACCCGTCGGCAGCAACCCGCCGGCACTGCTGAGCCGGAAGCGGGCGTAGTTGGTGACGGGTCGCGCCGTGCATGGCACGGGGAAGCAGAGGTAGTTGCTACCGGAGAGGATTGTTTGATTGGTGATGATCTGCTCGGCAGGCTCCCACGTGCCGTTGCGGTTGAGGTCCAGCCAGGCATCCAGTTGTCCGGTGCCGGTGGGCGAGGTGAGCGTGATACCGACGCAATTCTGCGTGTTCACGAGCAGCACGGCGGGCCACGTCACGCCGTCTTCGTCGTCGAGCGGGAGGCCGAGATCGTCGCCCAGGGCGAGAGGATGTGGTTGGCCATCGAGCTCGGCATCGATATTTGTGCCGAGGTTGAAACCGGGCACGATGAAATGCCGCGCACCGTTGTTGGCCAACAGCGTTGGGTACGTCGGGTCCGGCGCATCGCCAAAGTCCTGCTCCTCGACCCGGCGTGTGGTCAACTGGAAGGCCACGTCCCACGAATCGTTTTGGTAATAGATGGGATTCCAACCCTCGAGTGGTGGCGGGAAGGGGAAGCTGCTCCAGACCGCGTCGTCGGGCGCGAGCGAGTTCGTGTCGCGCGGCCGGGTCTTCCAACCCCAAGGATATTGGATCGTCTGGTTTGTGTAAACGGCCGCAATGCTGATCCAGTAGATGTTGGTCAGTCCGTCCGGATTCTGATAAAACCACTCGTGCTCAAGCAGGTCCTGCTCGAATTTGAAGCAGGCCTCCGGTGGCGTGCCGATGCCAGGCCCGGCTGGAATGCGTGGGTCAAGGTCCCAGCCCACGAACTGCCAGGTGAAGTTCGTGCAATAGTTCTCCCAGAGCAACACCCCAGGATGGCTGTACGGCTGCAGCGGCGGCTGGTTGGTGGGCACGTCGGTCCAGATCGCCAGGTGGAAGGCGGCTGGCACTTCTGGTGGCGAGTAATGGTGGCTCCAGCCGATGAATGAACCCCACCAGTGGATGTCCGTCACGGGGTTCGTGCTGATGCAAACCCAATCGTCCGCGACAATCGGCTGGTCGAAAACCGACCATTGATTCCAGCCATTGAACATGTTTGATCCCGAATACGGCACCGGTGGCTGGGACCATTTGACCCCCGAAACCCAGTCTTGGACGGCATTCAAGCGGAAGGCCAGATCCAACGTCTGCCCGGCGCGCATGTGTCCCGGCGGATAGGTCAGCCGGTTCCACAACCCGATGTACGGTTCCCTGTTGGTGACCCAGACCGCGTCGTCGTTCCAATTGGTGGGGCAGGTCTTCCAACCGAACCTGACCTGGCTACCAGTAATAAACGGAAGCTGGGCCTGAACATCCAGCCAGTAAACGACCGGAGCCGTGGGCGTGCCCTGCTGATAGAATGCCTCGCCCGGGGGAATGTTGAAGTCGTATTGCCAACACGAAAAATCGCCGATCGAGGTGTAATTAGTCGGCGGATTCAGCCAGCCTTCCAGAATGTTAGTTTCATAAAGCGAACACGTGTATTGAGCGGGACCAAACGTGCCCAACCATGAGTACGGGCCAGGCATGCTGTAATTGGTATTCCAAGGTGGCCCAAAGGGCGGGATGTCAGCGTGGATGCTCAGGGTGAACGTCACATTGCTCGGCCCCACTCCAAAGTCATGGTAATCGTGGAACCAGGAACCCCAGATGGTGATGTTCGTGATCGGCCCGGGCTCGGTGCAGAGAAAGTCGTCAGCCAAAAGGTAAGGCGGCGGATTGGGCGGCGATGGAGGGGGGAACGCTGTGTCGTTCACATCTATGCCGTTGGTGGAGAGGTCGGGAACCTGCTCCCACTTGGCGCTCACACTGCCAACCATCGTGGTCAGCTCGAAAGCCATGTCCCAAGAGTTGGTCTCCGTCGGCCACCAGATGGGATTCCAAGCATCGGGAGGTGGCGGGAATGGCAAACTAGGACCTCGCACCGCATCGTCCGGCGCCGGGGAGGTCGGATCGCGCGGGCGCGTCTTCCAGCCCCAAGGCCAGGGCGGCTGAACAGCGGCGATGCTGATCCAGTAGATGTTGGTTCCGGTTGGTCCCTGTTGCTGGTAGAACCAGTCCTGCGGCAGCAGATCCTGCTCAAACTTGTAGCAGGTCTCGAACATGCCGGTGCGCGGGTCGTAATCCCAGCCGGCGAACTCCCAGGTGAAACTGGTGCAATAGTTGGTCCAGATGGCCTCGCCCGGATGGCTGAACGGGTTAGCCGTGTTCGTCGGCACGTCCGTCCAAATGGTGATCATGAAGCCAATAGGCATCGCCGGCGGCTGGAACTCGGTCCAATTCAGGAAGGAGCCCCACCAATGGATGTCGGTGACGGGGTTGGTCGTCGTGCAAACCCAGTCGTCGGCCACAATCTGAGCAGGGGGGTCGAACTGCGAAAGCTCATTCCAACCATAGAAGATGTTCGTGGGATGGGCGGGGTCCGGTGGCTGGTCCCACTTGATCGGACTCTCTTTGAGCGCGGCGGCGCCAAAAGTATGCACGTCGGTCAATGCCGCTATGCTGACATCGTCAATCTCGATCGTGTGCGTCGTATTGGTCAAGCCTTTGACGATGATCAACACTGTCCCGCCCGGCACTGCGTTCCACATGTTCAGGCTGGCCACTGTAGTTCCATCCACCAATACGTCCGCCAGCCCGTCATTACTGTCTCCCGTCATGTGAATGGAAATGATCGTGCTGGGCACCGTTGTCGTCGTCCAAATGGATTGCCCGGCCTGGCGCATCCAGATTTCATTGGCGTCGCCGTCAATGGTGCCGCCCGCTGGATTAACATTCCAATCGTCATACCACGCCGGCGGGAAAGCGTAGTCCGCATCCCGCCATTCCAGCACCGCATGGCCCATGACGGTTTCCGTGCCGGCGAGCGGGTTTTCGAATTCAAGCGACGCGGACGGCAAGCCGAAATACACTGTCGCATTGGACACCTTCCAGTTCAATGTTGCCCCGTGAACGGGAGGGCAGTTCAACAACAAGAACGCCGCCATTCCGGCGACGATCATCTTCGCAAACATGCTCCAGCGCTTCAGGGTCAACGTGAATGGCAACAAAGTTGAGGTCATGGTTTTCATATTTGGATTCTCCTGGTTTGGGGGCGGGACGTAGAGTCTCTCCGGGGTTCTTGGCAGAGCCTTAGCTCTGTCGGCATTTGCACGTCTAAATTGTGCTCTGCTCGTCTTCATGGGCCTCTCTCAGCCCAACTGAACAACTTTACGGCTTGGTTTGAACTGCTACTCTTCTAGGACGCCTGCTACTATGAAGCAGTGCTGCGCGAAGAGTCAATAGACCGCTTTCCACTTAAAGTGGAATCGCCAGACAGGACCTACTCGCGTCCCGTTGGAATTATTAGCCACCTCGTGCCCACTTCTGTCAAGCATGAAATTTGAGAAACTTTGAGTTTGAATCCCGCGTAAAAACGGATACTTATCTGGCTTGAACAACCGAGCGACGAGATAAAGTGAAACCAACTGACCTGCGGGGCATCCTGCAATACATTCCACGCTTTCGCGAGAAGACGTTCATTATCAGCGTGGATGGCGCCATCGTCACGGACGAGAACTTCGCCAACATTCTGCTCGACGTCGCGGTGCTGCGCTCGCTGAACATCCGCGTGGTGCTGGTCCACGGCGCATCCGCGCAAATCAAGGCGCTGGCCGGGGAGCAAAAAATAACCCCATCCAATCTCGACGGCAGCGGCGTGACCGATGCCGCCACACTCAAACTCGCGCTCACCGGCGCCAACCGGCTCACGCACGAAATTCTCGAAGGCCTCTCGGCCAATGACCTGCGAGCAGCGTCCACCAACGCCATCATTGCGCACCCGATGGGGATCCTTCAGGGCGTGGACCACCTGTTCACCGGCAAGGTCGAGCGCGTGGACGTTGAGTTGCTGCAAACCTTGCTTTCGCAAGGCGTCGTTCCCGTGATTCCACCGCTGGGCTTTGACGGCGATGGCAAAACGTATCGCGTGAACTCGGACAACGTCGCGGTCGCCGTGGCCGACGCGCTCAAAGCCGTCAAACTCATCTTCATCACGCCCGCGGACGGTTTGTTCTGCCAGGGCAAACTCATCCGCCAGATGCTCGCGGGCGATCTCGATGCGTTGCTGGAAAAGAACAAGTGTGATTTCCCGTCGGAAATGGTTTCCAAGGCGCACCATGCCGCCGCCGCGTGCCGCGCCGGCGTGCAGCGCGTCCACGTCATCAACGGCAGCGTGGATGAGGGGTTGCTCGCTGAAGTTTTTTCCAACGAAGGCATCGGCACGCTCATTTACGCCAACGAGTATCAGCAAATCCGCCCGGCCAAGAAGAAGGACGTGCGGGCGATCCAACTGTTGACGCAGAACGCCGTACAATCGGATGAACTGCTCAAGCGCACCCGCGCAAGCATTGAAAAAACTTTGGGCGATTATTTCATCTTTGAAATTGATAAGAATCCCGTGGCCTGCGTGGCGTTGCACATCTATTCCGAACACGGCAAAGGCGAACTCGCCTCCCTCTACGTCAATCCCTCACACGAAAACCAGGGCATTGGGCGAAAGCTCATTCAATTCATCGAGAACAAGGCGCGCGAGTCGGGCTTGAACGAACTCCTCACGCTCTCCACGCAGGCGTTCACGTACTTCCAGTCTAAGGGCGGATTCGTCGAAGGCTCGCCCAACGATCTGCCGCCCGCGCGCCGCGAAAAATATGACCAGAGCGGGCGCAACTCCAAGGTGCTCGTCAAGAAACTCAAATAAGCGGTGGTGAACGCGCCGCAGTCCAGACGCTTCGCGAAGTTCGTGGACGCCCGGCAGTCGCGAAGCGTTTGGACTGCGCGTGGCTTTAGCACCGCTTTCCGATGGAGGCGAGGATTTCAACGCCAAGACGCCAAGTCGCAGGAAAAATCCCGTTGGGATTCTCAGGTGGAACTCCAAGACGCAAGGAAATCTCGTTCGTGAATGGTGAACAACTTCCTTGTCATTACTTTGTGCAAGGGGTAAAAAAACTCCTGCCGAGAGTGAGTCAGGCTGGAAGACTGCCCACTTCCGACGCACCGAACCGCGTCGCTAAACAAGATCGCGATCGTCCTCGTTGCGCTGCTTTCTGCGAGACAAGGCCGGCGGGGCGCTTGGAAAAGCCCCGGTAACAAAACCATGATTGCAGAATCTCCGGCGACCTTGAAATCGCCGCCCGCGCCCACCGACGACGGATAAAATCATGACGTTCCACATCCCGGAGGGGTGTTGAACCGGGCGTTGTTGACGCAAATCGTGGCGTAGAGAGAACCGTCCCAACGCCCGCCACAAAGTTCTCCACGGTCGCCCGCGCAGGG
>CAYIOH010000255.1:0-6291 GCA_964364975.1 uncultured Bifidobacteriaceae bacterium | reverse complement strand
CCGCCCAACCATCAATTCCACTCGAACCCGCTGCGGCCCGGAGTGCCGCGCGCCCCGGCGTCGTGGAACTCGTCGTGCGTCCAACCGGACTCATTGATCCGAAGGTCACGCTCAAGCCGCTTCGGGGCCAGATTGACGATCTGATCGAGGAATGTCGCAAGCGCGCCGACGCGAAGGAGCGCGTGCTCGTGACGACGCTAACCAAGCGCACCGCCGAGGAACTCACCGATTACCTCCGCGACATCGGCGTGAACGTGCGCTACCTGCATAGCGAGATTGACGCCATTGAGCGGGTGGAGATTTTACGTGCTTTGCGCAAGGGCGAGTTCGATGTGCTCGTCGGCATCAACCTGCTGCGCGAAGGGCTCGACCTCCCGGAAGTTTCGCTCGTCGCCATCCTCGACGCAGACAAGGAAGGTTTCCTGCGCAGCGAAACCAGTCTGATCCAGACGGCCGGCCGCGCCGCGCGCCACGTCAACGGCGAGGTCATCCTCTACGCCGACGTGATGACGGACAGCATCAAAAAGTTCCTGGCCGTCACCGAATATCGCCGCCAGCGCCAGCTTGCTTACAACAAGGAACACAACATCACGCCCCGAAGTGTGAAACGCGCTGTCGAGGAAAGCCTGGTTGTCCGCGAGGAAACCCGCCAGGAAGCCGCCAGTGTCTTGCGCGACGCGGGTATGGATGTGGACCTCACCGAGACGATCAACGAACTCGAAAGCGAAATGCTCACCGCCGCAAATAATCTGGAGTTCGAGAAAGCCGCGTTGATGCGCGACCAGATCAAAGAGTTGAAACGAGCGATTGACGGTTCGCAGCCCGCCGACGACGCGAAAGCGAAGCCCGTGAGCTATCGCCAGGGCAAGCGCTCTGCCTCACGCCGTTCGAACGCGCCGTTCTGATCTCCCACCTCAGGGAGCGGCTAGCGCGTCTTAATCCTAATCTTTCCCTGCCTCATAATCTTTGCCTATTGTTTGCGTCTTCGCACATCGAGATAAACGGCCGCGAGCACCACGACTCCCTTGACGATGTATTGGAGTGAGAAGTGAACGCCGGCTTGGTTAAGCCCCTTGTCGAGGATGCCAATGATGATGGCGCCGATCAACGTGCCGCGCATCGTGCCAATGCCGCCGGTGAAACTGGTGCCCCCCACCACGACCGCCGCGATCGCATTCAACTCGAAGCCCTGTCTGGAAGCCGGCTCGGCCGAGTAGAGTTGCGAGGCGTGGATGATGCCGGCCAAACCGGCCAGCAAAGAGCAAATCACATAGACGATCACCTCGTTGCGCGCGAGCGGGATGCCGGTGAAGCGGGCGGCCTCGCGGTTGCCGCCGATCGCGTAGAGGTGCTGGCCAAAGCGCGTGCGATGCAGCAACACGGCCGTCAGCGCGAACGCGCCAATCATCAACAGCACCGGTACCGGCAGGAACCCGAAGAGCCGCGCGTTACCCAGCGCGAGAAAAAATGTTTCCGTGTCCGGCACGGCCAGCGGACGACCTTCATTGAAGCGCAGCGCGACGCCGCGCGCCACGAGCATCGTGGCCAGCGTGATGATGAACGGCGGCATCCGCGTGCGGGCGGCACACACTCCATTGATGACCCCGAACAGCGCCGCCATCCCAAACCCCGCGAGCAAACCCGCCGCCAGCCCGCCCTGCGCGAGGACCGCGACCGTCACCGTTCCAATGAGCGCGACCACGGCTCCGACCGAGAGATCAATGCCGCCGATGAGAATCACCAGCGTCATGCCGAACGCGAGAATGGCGTTAACTGAAATCTGCTGGGCGAGGTCGAGGAGGTTTTCCAGACCGAGAAATTGCGGCACCCAAATCCGGAAAAGGCCCACCAGCACAATGATGGCGAGGAGCAAGGGAAACACCCGGCGGATGGATTTGAATTTGTACGTCATCGCTTTGGTCAGTTGCGGGTCAGTTCAGCCATGACTTCTTCAGGGGTAATTTCCTGGGCGGCCACCTCGCGCACGATCCGGCCATCGCGGTAAAGGGCGAGGCGATGGGAAAGATTCATCACTTCGGGCAGGTCCGACGAAATGAGAATGACCGCCATCCCTTGCTCCACCATCTGGTGGAGGATGGCGAACATCTCTTCGCGCGCGCCCACGTCCACACCCCGCGTGGGTTCATCGAGGATGAGAATCCGGGGCGGGCGCTCCATCCATTTTCCGACGACCACCTTCTGCTGGTTGCCACCCGAGAGGCTGCCGATGGGTTGCTCGGGGTCGGAGATTCGGATTCTAAAACGCTGCACCGTGCGGGAAACGATTCCGTTGCGACGTTGCAGATTCGGAACGCAGCCGCTAATCCACTCGTGCGTCCACGGAAGCGCCAGGTTGTAAGCCACCGAGCCGGTCATCACGAGGCCCTGGCGTTTGCGATCCTCCGGCACGAGGGCGAGGCCGGCGGTCAGGGCATCGCTCGGGCAGCGGATGGTGGCGGCTTTACCATCAACCAGAATCTCGCCGCCGTGAAGCGGATCAATGCCGAACAAAGCGCGGGCCAACTCGGTGCGGCCGGCCCCCACGAGGCCCGCGAAGCCCAGAATCTCGCCGTAGCGTAGTTCAAAGCTCACATCGCGCACCTGCGCGTTCCGCAAATTTCGGACGGTCAGCGCAACCCCGCCCGGTTTCCTGGGCGGACGCGGGTAGTGCGCCTGGAGATCCCGGCCGACCATCAAACGAATCAACTCGCTTTGATTCAGTTCTGCGGCCGCCTGCGTGCCGACGGAGCGCCCATCCCGCAATACCGTGATGCGGTGGGCGAGTCGTTGGATTTCCTCCAAGCGATGCGAGATGTAGATGATGCCCACGCCCTGACTGGCCAGCCCGCGTAACTTGCCGAACAGGGCCTCCGTTTCCGCTTCCGAGAGCGAGGCGGTCGGCTCGTCGAGAATCAGGATCCGTGCTCGCGTTGAGAGCGCGCGGGCGATTTCGACCATCTGTTGTTGCGCGACGCTCAAGTCCGCGACGCGGGCCTCCACCGCTCCAATTTCGGGCAAACCCAACTCGGCGATGACTGCCTGCGCATTGGTGAAAAGTTGACGGCGATCCAGGAAACCAAAACGCCCCGGCTCGCGACCGAGAAAGATGTTTTCCGCCACGGAAAGATTTGGTGCGAGCGAGAGTTCCTGATGAATGAGCCGGATGCCAAGGCTGTCCGCGTCAGTCACCTCCTGAATAGTCACGGCACGGCCGTCCAAGAGGATTTCGCCGGAATCCGGCCGGTGGATGCCGCCAAGGATTTTGATGAGCGTGGACTTGCCCGCGCCGTTCTCGCCGAGCAGCGCGTGAATCTCCCCTGCCCGCAGTTCAAAGTCCACACCATCCAGCGCAATTACGCCGCCGAAGCGTTTGCCGATGCCACGAAGCGTGAGTAGCGTAGCGTCCGGCATCTATTTTGATGGCTGAACGAATTGCGCCGCGTTCTCCTTGGTGACGAGCTTGACCGGAATCTTCACGTCCTTTTGCACCGGTTTGCCCCCCAAATGTTCATACGCTTTCTCGGCAGCGATGCGACCAATCTCCCCGGGAAACTGCGCCGAGGTGGAATGAAGTTTTCCGGCCACAATGGCGGCCGCGCCTTCGCGCGACCCGTCCACGGTCACCACCGTCACCTGGCCCAGTTTCCCCGCCGACTCAATGGCGGAAATGCAACCGAGCGCGCTGGGGTCGTTGATGGGAAACGCGGCGTCGAGGTCCGGAAATCGCCCCAGCAAATCGCGCATCACCGGGCGCGCGGCTTCGGTGGTGCCTTTGCCTTCCTGCACATCGAGCAATTTCAGGCCCGGATGCTTCGCCAGCTCGGCCCGGAATCCCTCCACGCGATCAATGCAAGCCTTGTTCACCGAGAGATGCAGGATCACGACCTTGGCGTTGGGTTTCACCTGCGCGAGCGCTTCGCACGCCAACCGGCCGGCTTCCACGTTGTCGCTGGCCACCTGGCAAAGCACCAGGTCCGGATCACTCACCGGCGCATCCACGACGATGACCGGAATATTTTTCCGCTTCGCCTCGATCAGGCTGCCCTTGATGCCCTCCCAGTTCACCGGATTGATGAAGATGGCGGCGGGCTGCTGTTGAATCAGGTCGGAGATGTCGTTCTTCTGTTTGAGACTGTTAAACTGCGCATCCAGCGTCGTGAGCCGGTCCCCGTGAGCTTCAATGCTTTGCTGGAGGCCGGCGTTCAAGTCCACGAAGAACGGATTGTTCATCGTCTGAAACGAAACGCCAAAGAGCCGGCCAGAACCTCCGTGAGCTTTCGCAGAATCAGACTTGTTGTCGCAACCGGCAAACAACCAGGCGAGGGTGCAACTAGCGATCCAACTGAGCAGCCAAGGTATTTTATTCATAGTTGATGAACGGAGTCTAGTAAATGGATTGCCGCCTGCCCATACCTTGATGGAAATATTTGGCGAGCGTTTCTGCCTGCAGAACCAATCCGGTGGACGGACGACATCAAAGCGTCGGCGCGGGGTTGAGAAGGAAGTTCATTGCCCGCTCACTTGCGGTTGAGGAACAATCTCAAACGAAATGGCCGGCAATGCGCCAATCGGTGCGCGCCGGACATTCGCTGGTCGGTTTGCCGGGCCGGCGGATGCCGCGGGTCGGCCCGCAAAAATGCTGACGATCAGATTGCCCTGCTGGCCGGGCTTCACTTTGGCCGCGTCGCTGCGCAGCACGATCTCCGCGCCCTCGCGCACCGGCGTCACGTTCCCGAGGGCGATTCCCTCCGGCGGTTCACTCAACTCGAATTGGAAACGATCTACGATTGCACCCGCGGGCGTGGCGAACTGCACCCTGGCTGTTCCGCCCGCCGGAATCTTTACGGGTGTTGCCCCCAAAATTTTCAACGCGCCTCGGGAAATTCCGCGTCCGCCGGCCAGCACCGCGACTTCCAGTTCCCGGGCGGGCACGAGATGCCGGTAGGCGAATGCCTGCATCATGTCTTCCGCCGGCACCGCCGGATGAACGACCGCGTGGCCTTCAATGATCGCGCGGCCTTGCAGGTTCAAGTTGTAAGGTTCTTTCGCCGGGTTTGGCGGAGCGGTCAGGGTCATGCGGACTTGATCCTGATTTGCCGGCACGCGACCGCCGTTGAGGGTGAATCCGTTCGGCGTGCCATTCAACGCCAGCGTGATTTCATTCGTGAAGCCGTCCTTGCGCAACGCATACACGGTCAGCGGCACGCATACGCCGGGGCGGGCCGTGAGACTGGCCGGCACGACGCGCAATTCGAAATCGGGCCGCGGCGGACTGAGGTGCAGGCGGTAGGCGAACTCGTCGCCGCCTTTGTGCTGCGTGTCGCCCAGGTGAACGTAGTAGCTGCCGTTGGCGGGCAGCGTGGCGCGGAGATATGAATCCGCGTGGTGCGTGTTCAGGCCGGAAGCCTTGTCTTCGTGGTCATCGTTCAACGCCAGTTGCTTTCCGGCGGCGTCGGTCAACTTCAGCACCGAATCGAGCGGAGAGTCCAACCGGCGCGCCTGAACTTCCGCCACGATTTCATCGCCTGCCCGGCCTTCGAAGCGGAACACGTCCGCGTCGCCCGGTTGATCAATGCGCCCGTTGATTATGACGGGCAGCGTGAGTTGTTGCGCGTGATTGGATTCGTTGTTCGGTTCCTGATCGAGCCCCTCGGGTAAGGTGTCCACCGCGAATGGCATTGCGTTGGAAACGCGTTCGTCCTTGGACACGGATACGGAGTGGATGCCCACAGTTTTGTTTTCCTGCGTCAGTTTGGTGGCCGGCAGATTCCAGCCCTTGAGGGTGACAGTGGTTGGGTTGCCCACTTTGCCGCCCAGCGGAAAGAGGCTTGTCACGAACGGCAGTTCGCCCACGGTGATGCGATAAACAAAATCCTCGCGCCCGCGATAGATGGCGTCCTTGATCTCGATGACGTAGTCGCCGTCCTTGGAAATTTCGCAATGCAGCACCGGGTCGGGATGAAAACGGAAGTCGTCGTCGTAGGCGAGTTCCTTTCCCTTCGCGTCGTAAAGCGCGAGCGTGGCTTGAAACCAGCCCGGCACGGCATCAGCCAGATACGGGATCAACTCCCGCGCGCTGACGATTGCGACCAGTTGCTGACCCTTGCGGGCGTGAAAGCGAAAGCGGTCCGCGCGGCCGGGCATGATCTGGCCATTGACGACAGCGGGCAGCGTGATGCGCGTCTCGGATTTGGCCGGCGCCGTGGCGGGTGGTTTGCCGAATCGCTCGCGGAAACTGTCCGCGTCCGGGTTGGCCGCTTTGGCCGGCGGTTGAAAGAACTCCGGCAGGTG
>CAYIOH010000254.1:0-6318 GCA_964364975.1 uncultured Bifidobacteriaceae bacterium | reverse complement strand
GTGCCGGGCGCACTGTTGTTCGGCGTGAAGCTGGTGATGCTGGCAGGTAGATAAAAAAAGTTCGCGCTGGTGGCCGTGCCGTCGGTGGTCGTCACGGTGATCGGGCCGTTGGTTGCGCCGGACGGGACGGTGACCGTAAGCTGGTTGAAGGTGACACCAGTTGGTGTGCCGGCGGTCGTGCTGCCAAATTTCACAACCGGGGTGCCAACGTTGAAATTCGCGCCAGTGACGGTGACGGAGGTGCCGACCGGCCCGAAGCCCGGGGAGAAACCAGTGATGGTCGGCTGGACGACGAAGTTGCCGCTGGAATAGGCCGAGCCGCCCGGGGCAATGACACGAATCTGGCCGGTCGTGGCGTTGACCGGAACGCTGGCCTGAATCGCGCCATTGCTCAGGACGTTAAAGCTCGCTGCATCCAGCCCGTTGAATCGCACGGCGGTTGTGTCGCGGAAATTGCTTCCGGTGATGAGGACATTTGTTCCCGCGCGGCCCGCGGCGGGCGAAAATCCGGTGATGCCCGGCGGCACATGGAAATTGGTGACGCTGGTGTAGGTCCCAAACGCCGTCGTCACCGTGATTGGGCCGGTGGTCACTCCAGCGGGGGCGTTCACCACAAAACTCGTATACGACCCCGTGTTCGTGGGCGGGGCGGTCACGCCGTTGAATTTCACCGTCAGCGGGTTCTCGAAATGTGCGCCGCTGATCGTGACCGCCGCGCCGCCGCCGCCGATCGAGGGCGAAAATCCTGTGATGTAAGGCCCCGTGCCGATGACGGTGAAATCCTCCGCGCTGTAAGTGCCGGAGCCGCCCACAGAGACAAATATCGGGTTGGATCCATTGGTTGCGTTAGCAGGTACTTGTGCCTTGATAACTATCTCTCCATATTCCGTCGTCACGCCGGCGTTTAGATCTTGAACGCCGTTGAATCTTACAACCAGTGCTCCGGGCCAAAATCCACTCCCGTGGATCGTGATGTAGCCGTCTATCGACGAGCCAAAGGTCGGAGAGAACGAACTAATGGCCGGGGCGCCGAAGAGTTGGTCCGCGCCCAACAGCATCGTTACCAGCCAAACGGCCAACAGTTTCCACCATTTCATGACAGTCTCACGGCAAATCCACCTGCACGGCGCAATATTCATAACCCGAAGAAAAGCGGAAATCAATGCCAAATGAAGTCACTGCGCCGTGCGATATAACCGTGCGCTCGCGTTTGTGGCCGTGGGATCGGAAAAAATCAGCGTGCCGTTGGCGGTGTTCACGGTGCGCACGGCAGCCCAGTTCAAGAAATTTGAGGTCGCCTGCACTTCGTACGTTCCCGGTGTGCCGGTGGGTTGGAGTATCGGCGTCATTGGTCATTTCGTTGAGAAAGAATGAACGGCGGCTCGTTGCCGGACCGCCTTTGCGAATCATTGGTTGGTTAGAGCTTAAATGCCCTTCTTGATCATGAGCCTGATCAAGTCGCCCACGCGGCAACTGTAGCCCCACTCGTTGTCGTACCAGCTCACGAGCTTGAAGAACTTTTTGTTCAGTTCAATGCCCGAGCCGGCGTCGAAGATGGAGGACAGGTCGCAGTGGATGAAGTCCGAACTGACGACTTCGTCTTCAGTGTAGCCGAGGATGCCCTTCAAATAAGTCTCGCTGGCTTTTTTCATCGCCGCGCTGATTTCGGCGTAGCTGGTTTCCTTCACGGTCTTCACCGTGAGGTCCACGACGGAGACGGTGGGCGTCGGCACGCGGAATGACATGCCGGTGAGCTTGCCTTTGACTTCGGGAATTACCAGGCCGACCGCTTTCGCGGCGCCGGTGGTGGACGGGATCAGATTCTGCGCAGCGGTGCGCCCGCCTTTCCAATCCTTCTTGCTCGGGCCGTCCACGGTTTTTTGCGTGGCGGTGTAGCTGTGGATGGTGGTCATCAAGCCTTCGTCCACGCCGAAGCCTTCCTTGAGCAGCACGTGAACGACGGGCGCGAGGCAGTTCGTCGTGCAGGAAGCGTTTGAGATAATGTGATGCTTGGCGGGGTCGTATTTTCCGTCATTCACCCCCATGACGACCGTGAGGCAATCGCCCTTGGCCGGCGCGGTGATGATCACCTTCTTGGCGCCGGCGGTGATGTGGCCCTGCGCCTTCTCAACTTCGGTGAACAAGCCGGTGGATTCGATGACCAGTTCCACGCCGAGGGCTTTCCACGGCAGTTCGGCGGGCGACTTGGCGCTGACGACCTTGATGTCCTTGCCGTTGACGACGAGGATGTCATCGTCAGCCTTGTCGGCGGCGGATTTCTTCGAGCCGACTTCGCCTTTGAAGCGGCCCTGAATCGAGTCGTACTTGAGCAAATACGCCAAGTTGTCGGCCGGGACGATATCGCCGACAGCGACGACCTCAATGTCCTTACCCACCATGCCCTGTTCGATCAGTGCGCGGAAGACCAAGCGTCCGATGCGACCGAACCCGTTGATTGCGACTTTGACTGCCATAGTTGTTATTATTTTCAGGTTATAAAATCAGCACCGCCATGGTAGTGACGGCTCATCCCCCGTCAACGATGAACTCCACGGGTGCGAATTGTATTCCCGCCAATTCCTGCCCTGCGTCTCTCTTCTTGACGCTGCGGCTTAACCTCCGTCCTGCACGTCCCAAGCATCCCGCAGCCCGCCGCCAAGAAAATTCACCGCCAGTAGTGTCGAAACCAGCACGCTCCCGGGGAAGGCGATGAGCCACCAGTAAATCCGGATGGGGTTTATCTGGTCGGCCCCTTCGGCAATCAACGATCCCCAGCTCGCCATGGGCGGTTGAATGCCGATACCGAGATAACTCAAGAAACTTTCGTAAAGGATGATGGCCGGCACCGTGAGGGTAAGATAAACGAGGACCACGCCGAAGATGTTCGGGACGATGTGCCGCGACAGAATTCGCAGCGGGCCGGCGCCCAACGCGCGGCTCGCTTCCACAAACGCGCGCGACCGCAGCGACAGCACCTGCCCGCGCACGATGCGCGCCATCGTCAGCCACGCCACCGCGCCCAATCCCACGAACAGGAACAGCAGCCGCGCAAACCTGGCGAGCGAATCCGAGCCGATAGCCACCAGCCATTGCTTGAGCAACCCTTCCAGCGTGGTGATAAGCACGATGACGAAAATAATCGAAGGCAGGGAGTAAAGTATGTCCACGAACCGCATCATCAGGCTATCCGTGCGCCCGCCGGTGTAGCCCGCGATGGAACCCCACAACACGCCGATGACGAGACTCACACCCGCGCCGACGATGCCGACCAGCAGCGAAATCTGCGCCCCGTAAAGCACACGTGAAAACAAATCGCGTCCGTGAACATCCGTGCCGAACCAATGCTGCCGGGTGGGCGGCTGGAATTGCTCGTCGGAAAGCTGGTCCGGTTTGTGTGTCTGCACGAACGCCGCGCCTTTTGTTCCGGCCTGGCTGGCGACCTGCAAGCACAACGGCCAGGCGACGACCACCACCACCAGCGCCGTCAGAAACCATGCGCTAACGACGGCGGGTCGGTTCTTCCGGAAGCGGCGCCAAGCCCGCTGATTGGGGCTGAGATGCTGTCGAGGGTCGAGGGTCGAAGGTCGAGAGCCGGAACCCGGCGCACCTGCCTGGCCCTCGACCCTCGACTCTCGACTCTCGACTGGTTCATTCATACTTCACGCGCGGATCGAGCAAGGTGTAAACGAAGTCCACGATCAGGTTCAGCACCACCAGCAACGCCGCGTAGAGCACCACCAAACCCACCACCATCGTGTAATCCCGATTCAAAGAACCGTTGACGATGAACGCGCCGAGGCCGGGAATTTGGAAAATGGTTTCAATGACGAACGCGCCGGTCAGCAAATCCGCCAGCAACGGGCCGGAATAGGAAACCACCGGCAGCACGGCGAGCCGGAAGGCGTGTTTGAGCAACACGGCATTTTCGCCGAGGCCCTTGGCCCGCGCCGTCGTGATATATTCGGCTTGCATGGCGTTCAACATTCCTTCGCGCATGAGCCGCGCGATACGCCCGGAAAAATAAAGCCCGAGGGCGGTCACGGGCAGAATCACATGCCACGGCGAGGCCCACAACGCCACCGGCAGCAACCGCCATTTGATGGCGAACAGCATGATAAGCACCGGCGCGACGACGAAGCCCGGAATGCACACCATCAGGATCGCAAAGAAACTCCCGGCGTGATCCTCCCACCGTCCGCGGCGCAAGGCAGTGAGGTAGCCGATGGGTATGCCGACGCCCAGCGCGAACCCAAACGCCATCATGCCCAGCAACACCGAAACCGGCAGGGCCTGCGCAATGATGTCGTTGACGTTTTGACTGCGGTATTTGAGCGACGGGCCGAAATCGCCATGCGCGAGGTCGCCGAGGTAACGGAGATATTGTTTCCAGATGGGTTCGTTGAGGTGGTAACGGGCTTCGATCTGGCGTTTGATCTCCGGGGAGGCCGGCTGGCGTTCGCGGTCGAACGGCCCGCCTGGCGCGACCCGCACGAGCACGAACGCCAGGAAGCTGATGACCAGCAACAGCGGCACGAGCATGGCTAGGCGGCGCAGGAAGTACATGGCGGCTAGTGCGGGGTTGGGCGACTGAGGCTCGCTGGGTCAAATCCGAACGAATGACGAATGACGAATGACGAATGACGAAACAGGCACGCGACTTCCAATTTGGATTTCGGATTTCGGATTTCTTTCGTCATTTGAAATTCGTCATTCGTCATTTTCTCAGCCGGATTTCGGACTTCTTTTGAAGATGTACTGCATCGGATGCTCGTCGAGAATGTTTTGCCAGATGCCCCCGATCTTCTTGGGATCAAAATAATTGAAACCGGCGTAAAAGTAGATCGGCACGACCGGCGCTTCCTCCGCGATCAGGATCAATTCCGCCTGCCGGAAAATCTCCGCCCGCTTTTTCCGGTCGGTCTGCTGGTTGGCCTCGTGGATGAGCGCGTCGTAACGCGGGTTTTTCCAGCCGGTGCGGTTGTTGCCGCTGGTGCTCGTGAACAGATCGAGAAAGGTGTTCGCGTCGTTGTAGTCGCCCACCCAGCTCGACGCCGAGATGTCGTAGTCGAGCCGGGATTGCGCGTTGAAAAAAACCTTGCGCTCGATCTGCCGCAGTTCCGCCTCCACGCCCAGCGCCTCGCGCCACATTTCCTGCAACTCGATGCCGATCTGGCCCGGCACTTTCGCCCCGCCGCCACCAGCGGAAGAAAACATGTAGGCGAAGCGTGGAAATCCCTTGCCCCCGGGATAGCCGGCTTCGGCGAACAGCTTTCGCGCGGCCTCGGGGTCATACGACAGTCCATCCGGCGGTTCGTAGTTTGTCACGCCACCAGGCACAAAGTGCGATGCGGGTTTCTCAGCGCCTTTGGTGATTTTCTTGATGAGTCGCCGCTTGTCGGTGGCGAGAGCAAACGCCCGGCGCACCCGGGCATCGTTGAACGGCGGGCGCGTGACGTTAAAGCGATAGAAATAGGTGCCGAGGTAATCGAACGTGTGAAAGTCCGGTCGCGTAACCAGTACGTCCATCAACTCCGCCGGCACGAGGTCCTTGTCCCACACAATATCCGCCACGCCGGTCTCGTAGAGGTTGAGCGCCGTGTTCGGCGAACCGACGGGCAGCACGTCAATGATGGCCGACGCCGTGTTGGCGGCGTCCCAGTAACGCGGGTTGCGGACGAGGCGCACCTTGTCGTTGATGCGCCACGCGCCGAGTTGGAACGCGCCACTCACCGGCAATGGCTGCGCGTGCAACCAGCGGTCGCCGTAACGCTCGATGGCCTGCCGCGGCACCACGGCCAGAGTCGGAAACGCGCACAGGTCGGGAAAGAACGCCAGCGGCGAGTTCAACTCCACGCGCAACGTAAAATCGTCCAGCGCGTGAATGCCAACTTGCGACGCGTCCTTTATTTTTCCGTTATACCAATCCTCCGCGCCCTTGATGTAAAACAATTGCCCGGCGTAGTCGCCGGCGGTCGCCGGATTGAGCGCGCGAAACCAGGAATAAACCGCGTCGCCGGCGGTGATCGGTTCGCCCGTGGACCACACGGCGTTGGTGCGGAGATGAAACGTGTAAACACGGCCATCCGCTGAAATATCCCACCGCTCGGCCAATGCTGGACCCGGCGACGCCGTTCGCGGATCGAGTTTTGTCAACCCGTCGAATAACGCCTTGGTAATGCGCATCTCGGCGACGCCGGTGATGATGTGCGGATCGAGCGATTCCGGTTCGGTGCCGTTAATGATGACAATGTCCGCGGGCGGCGCGCGGCGCGCGCAGCCGGAGAAGACAAAGGCAGAATGAAGAATGAAGAATGAAAA
>CAYIOH010000253.1:0-6352 GCA_964364975.1 uncultured Bifidobacteriaceae bacterium | reverse complement strand
AGTCAGGATACCGGTTTGGCTGTGCTCGTCGTGGTTGGGAAAATCCCAGCCAACTTCTCCGTCAAAGAGAAGGATGAGGCCAGCCCGATGAACTGTTTTCATTGGGATTCGTTGGATGCCTTCATTCCCGTTTTGCCGGAGTCTGAAGGCTTTTTCGTTTTTAGACTCCGCCCTGGTCTCTCAATCGTTAACCCGTCCTGCGGCACTGCTGCAGGACCAGATGAAAGACCAATCCATGCGAAAGAATCGTTTGTCGGTGCTTGCCCTCGCCAGCGTGCTCCTCGTTCCCAATCTGTCGTTTGCTCAATTCGCTGACACCGTCGCGGCTTATGTGCCCGGGACGGGCGTCAGTTCCAGTTACACCAACCCCGCTTCGGCCCTCGGCGAGCCGTCACGCGCTACCCCCGGCGTCTGGGGCGGGCCAGTGGATCCGTTCAACACGTCCTGGCTGGCCGAGCAGCTTGTTTCAGTCGGCGAGGGCGGCTCGCTGACGCTGGGGTTTGCCACACCGATCACCAACGATCCTGCCCACCCGTTCGGCCTCGATTTCATCATCTTCGGCAACACCGGTTTTTCGATCACCAACGGCGATTACTCCGGCGGCGGCATCACCGATGGCAGCCTGTTCGGCAATAACAGCGGCAGCACCCGTGTCTCGGTGAGCGCGGATGGCGTGACGTTCTACACCCTCAACCCGGCGTTGGCACCAACTGTAGACGGCCTGTTCCCGACAGATGGCGCGGGGAATTTCTTTCTTCCAGTAAATCCCGTGTTGTCCGGCGGCGATTTTTCAGGCCAGGGACTTTCGGGCATTGCTGCGCGTTATGCAGGTTCCGGCGGTGGCGCGGGTTATGACATCGCCTGGGCTCAGGACACAAATGGCCAGCCGGTGACACTGGCGTCCGTCAGCTATGTGCGCGTGGAAGTGTTGAGCGGCAAATCCGAGATTGACGGCATGGCCGCCGTGGCCCCGGGCACGCTGGCCGTGGCCCAGGATTTCTCCAGCAACCCGCTTTCGCAGGGCTGGAAAATTTTCGGCGACGCCAGCCTGTTCCAGTGGAATTCCACAAACCACAACCTCGAAGTCACGTGGGATTCCTCGCACAGCAACAGCTATCTGCAACTGCCACTCGGCACGATCATGACCCGGCAGGACGATTTCCGGGTGGAACTTGCTCTTCTACTCAACGACATCGCTGGCGGCATCAATCCGCTCAAGCCAGGCCCAATGCAACTGGCCTTCGGTTTCCAAAATCGCGGCGACGCCCAGTCCACAAACTTCAATCGCGGCACAGGCAGCGATTCCCCGAACCTGGCCGAGTTCAATTTCTTCCCGGACACCGGCTGGGGACCCACGGTCTGGCCCGCGGTGTATTCCACGAACTCCAGCATGAATTACAATGGCAGCGGAGACTTCAGTATCTTCGATCTTCCCACGGGCGTTATGATGCACATTGTCCTGGCCTACACGTCCAGCAACCAGACGATCATGACTGCCATCACGACCAATGGGGTGCTCGTCGGCCCGGTCACTTCTGCGCGAATGGCCACCAACAACTCCGGCTTCGGCGGACCGTTCACGCAGTTCAAGGTGGACACCTTCGCCATCAGCAGCTACAGCGACCTCGGCCTGGCACCAGGCCCGTATGCCGGTTCCATTCTGGCGCATGGCGTAATTGACAACCTCGTCGTCACCTTCCCGCCGCCGCCCATTCAGCACGAACAATTCGCCATCGCCAGCGGTCACTGGCAACAGGCGTTTATCAGCCGCACGAATTGGAACTACATTCTGCAAGCCACGCCGGATTTCCAGACATGGAGCGAAGCCAGCACCACGCGCGCAGGCACGGGCGGCCAAGTGCTGTTGCAAGATACCAACACCGCCACTTTCAATTCGCGCTTTTACCGGATCAAAGCTTCACGAGCGGACTGATATGGCCAAAGAGCGCATAGTGCTGGGGTGGAGTGGGGGAAAGGATTCATCGCTGGCTCTCCGCAAGATTCTTGCGGAGGGCCGGCACGAGGTCGCCGCGTTGCTGACCACCTGCACGGAGGGATTCCGGCGGGTGAGCATGCACGGCGTGCGCTGTTCGCTCCTGAACCGCCAGGCCGAAGCGCTGGGGATTCCCTGCCGAAAGGTCTTCATCCCGCAGCAATGCACCAACGAAGACTATGAGCGGTTCATGCGAGAGGCGTGCTTGGAATTCAAGGCGGCCGGCATTACCAAAGTCGCGTTCGGCGATTTGTTCCTCGCGGACATCCGCGCCTATCGCGACCGGATGCTGGCCCAAGTCGGCATGACGGCGCTCTATCCCGTCTGGGGACTCAACACGCCCCAACTGGCGCGTAACTTCATCCGCGACGGCTTCCGCGCCACGCTCGTTTGTGTGGATTCGCAGAAGCTGGACGCTTCATTCGCCGGGCGTGCCTTCGATGACTCGCTCCTCGCCAGTCTGCCCGCGAACATTGACCCCTGCGGCGAGAATGGCGAGTTCCACACGTTCGTCCACGCCGGCCCGATTTTCCGCCAGTCCGTTGCCTGCCAGCCCGGTGCGGTCGTGCAACGCGGCCAGTTTTATTTCGCAGATTTGCTGCCCACGAACAAGGGCGGCAGGAAAACAAACCAAAACAAACAAACAAAAACACCATGAAAAATACTCGATACCTCATCCTCGCGGGAATGGTTCTCGCCGCCGCCGCCGTGCGGTTGCTGCCACACCCGTGGAACTTCACCCCCATCGGCGCGATGGCCCTGTTTGGCGGCGCACAGTTCGCCAGCAAACGCGCGGCCTTTCTGCTGCCGCTGGCAGCGCTGTTCCTCAGCGACCTCGTGCTCGGTTTCCATCGGCTCATGCCCTTCGTCTATGGCTGCTTCGCGCTGACCGTGTGCCTTGGCTTCTGGGTGCATCACCAGCGCCGCGCGGGGCGCATCATCATCGCGTCGGTGACCAGCGCCGTCGTGTTCTTCCTCGTGACGAACTTCAGCGTGTGGGCCTGCTTCGACACCTATCCTAAAACTGCGACCGGGCTGCTCGAATGTTATGTCGCGGGCCTGCCCTTCCTGCGCAACGGCCTGCTCGGCGACCTGTTCTACGCCGGGGTATTGTTCGGCGGATTGGCGCTGGCGGAACGCCGCTTCACCTCGTTGCGCGAGCCGCGCCTTGTTCCCGCCACCGCCTGAGTCGCATGAACGCCACCGCCACGACGGGCGAATTGCGCCTCGTCTCCCTGTTGCCTTCTGCGACAGAGATGGCCTGTGCCCTGGGCCTTGCGGACCAGTTGCTGGGCATCACGCACTGCTGCGACTACCCACCGGAGATTCGCGGCAAGCCGCTGGTCGTCCACGGCAACATCCCCGTGGACGACCTCAGCCTCCGCGAAATTGACAGCGTGGTGAGCCAGTCCCTTGGACGCGGCGCAAGCCTCTACAGCGTGGACGAAAAACTTCTCCGCGAACTCGCGCCCACGCACATCCTCACCCAGGACCTCTGCCAGGTCTGTGCCCCGGCGGGCAACGAAGTCACGCGCGCGCTCAGAGCTTTGCCGGTGCCGCCGCAAGTGCTCTGGATGTCGCCCCACTCCATCGAGCAAATCGAGGAGAACATCCGCGACCTCGGTCAGGCCACCGGGCGCGAGGTCGAGGCCGAACGCCTCATCGCCGCCGGACGCAGCCGACTGCGAAACGTGGCGGAGCGGGTCGCGCAAACAACACATCGTCCGCGCGTATTCTGTGCCGAATGGGTGGACCCGCTTTTCTGCGCGGGACATTGGGTGCCGGAGATGGTTGAAATCGCCGGTGGCACAGACGTGTTGGGGCGCAAGTGGGCCGACTCCGTTCGCGTGTGTTGGGAAGCAGTGCGCGAGGCCGCGCCGGACGTGCTTATCCTGATGCCCTGCGGATTTCACAGTCACTGCGCGCAACGCCAGGCCGCGACGCTTCTGCAGCAACCCGGCTGGGCGGACTTCCCCGCCGTGCGCAACGACCGCGTCTTCGCCGTGGACGGCGGCCTTTTCAACCGCCCCAGCCCGCGCGTCGTGGACGGCACGGAATTGCTTGCCCATCTGATTCATCCTGAGCTCTGCAACTGGAGCGGCCCGGCGGATGCGTTCCTCAAGATCAATCCTTTCGCCGCCGCGTCCGAGGACGCGTGCGAACACTGCACCTGCCATCGCGGAAGCAACCGTGGCGGCCACTGACAAAATGCCCCGACCTGACCCCGGCCTCTGCCCTTTGTGCGGCAGCGCGAACGAATGCCCGATGAGTTCGCCCGCCGCCTGCCAAGGCCCATGCTGGTGCTTTTGCGTGGAAATCCCTCCCGCGCTCCTCGCCCGCGTGCCGGAGGAACTTCGCAACTGCGCCTGCATTTGCCGCCGATGCGTGGAGGAGCCGCACTCTCGTGAACGGGAATCAGCAACGCCCGTTCGCGACAGCCGTGGTTTCACGCTGGTCGAACTACTCGTCGTCATCGCCATCGTCGCCATTCTCGCGTCGCTGCTGCTCCCCGCTTTGGGCCGCGCAAAAGCAACGGCGCATCGCGCCAAGTGCATGAGCAACCTGCGCCAGCTCGGTCTGGCCGCGCGGATGTATTGGGACGACAACGAAGACCAATGCTTTCGCTACCGCGGCGCGTTCACGCACAATGGGGTGGTCTATTGGTTCGGCTGGCTCGAACAGGGTGCGGAGGGACAACGCGCCTTTGACGCCACGCAGGGTGCGCTGTATCCCTACCTCCAAGGACGCGGCGTGGAGATTTGTCCGTCGCTCAACTATTCGATGGGGCAGTTCAAGCTCAAGGCCAAGGGCGCGGCCTACGGCTACGGCTACAACTTGCATCTCTCCGTGGCACTCAATCGTCCGCCCATCCGGATTTCCAGCCTGACGCATCCCGCCAACACGGCTCTCTTTGCGGATGCCGCCCAAGTCAACACCTTCCAGCCGCCAGCGTCGCCATCAAACCCGATGCTCGAAGAATTCTACTACGTCAGCACGAACACCACCGAAGCCACGGCTCACTTCCGGCACGGGCGGAAAGCCAACGTGATCTTCTGCGATGGCCACGTGGATCTCCAATCGCTAGCACCCGGCTCAATGGACCAACGGCTGCCCGACCAATTCGTGGGCCGTCTGCCCCCGGAAATCTTGCATGTGCCATAGCCTGCCAACGCCGGGTCGCTGGTAGCGTTGATGCGGCGGATCAACTCGCTCTCGCCGGGTTTGCAGGACACGAAAGCTTCGCATTCGAGCGCAACCTCGCGCACGTCAAGCCGGAGCTTGGCCTTGCGCTGATTTTTGCCCGGGCCGTGGCGGCGGAAATAGTTTTCGGTAAGGATGGGCCGGACGTCGCGGTTGAATTCGATTTTGCCGCCGGTCGAATCACCCGCCGGCGCACGCGCGGCCAGCACCGCGATCGCGGTGGCCAGCACAAATTGCTTTGGTCTCAAACAAAAAAGCATGGCGGACAAATGGCGCTGGTTGAACAAGGATTATTCTTGTGATGGTTTCGACTTTTTTGCTTTCGAGGAAGTGAGGCGACTGCCTTCGTCCGTGTCACTTCACCTGTTTGTAAGTCATGACCAGCGCTCCGGGTTGTTCCCGAATCGTGATGAGCAGACCGCGCTTCATGAGTTCCTCGCCCATCAAGGTTTGCGCCTCATCCGGGCGGTCGAGATCGGTCACAACGTACCGGGCGGCAGAATCAAGTCCCCGCAGCTTGAAACGTCCCGCCTCGAAATTGGAATCCGGACGTCGGAACGCCTGCACCAATCCTTCGCCGGTTTCCGGACGATCGTATTGCCAAGCCAGCCAAACATCATTCGCCAGACTGTAGGGCGTCAGCGGATAGAATTCGCCGAGATAGTTCGGACCAATCTGCTTGAGTTGGCCAAACAGTCGCCGCGCCAACTCGTAATTCAGATCCGTCTTCCTCATGTCGTAGCAGAGGGTCAAACTCGGCGACATGTTGGCGCGGAAGCCGTACGCATCAATGTCCGGTTGGCCATGTTGTCCGATCGCCGATTGCCCGGTCACATAGCCCGCACCGTGATAAGGAATCCACGAGGCGAAGGCAAAGTGATGGTTCTGCTGGCTGGTCGGCTCAAAGAGATGATCACTCCGAATCAAGGGCACGGCCCGACGCAGGGTTTCGAGATCATCGCGCCGGCCACCCGAGGCGCAGGAATCTATGCGCAAATTGGGATGGCGCTGGCGGAGTCCATCCCAGTAGGCGAGATAGCCTTGGACGTAGAGGTTCTCGGTCATGCCCTGACGAT
Organism: uncultured Bifidobacteriaceae bacterium; assembly: GCA_964364975.1. GTDB lineage: Bacteria > Verrucomicrobiota > Verrucomicrobiia > Limisphaerales > JADLHS01 > JALOTT01. The sequence goes on along the minus strand of CAYIOH010000253.1, from coordinate 82 downwards.
CTGCGGAATCGGCGCCCAGCCAGAACGGGAGCGGATCCATGTTGAAGTCCTGCCGGTAGAAATCAATGCCCTGTTCCCGCAA
>CAYIOH010000252.1:0-6369 GCA_964364975.1 uncultured Bifidobacteriaceae bacterium | reverse complement strand
TTCAGAATTACCACCAGCGGCACACTGACACCGGTCACTTCGTTCGGCGGTACGAACGGGGCTGGACCGCGCGGCCAACTGGTCCAAGGAGGTGACGGCTACTTTTATGGCACTACGCAAGAAGGAGGAATGTCTGGGTTGGGCACGGTTTTCAAGGTCGCTACGAATGGCGCGTTGACCTCGCTCTTTTCGTTCAATGGAACAAACGGCGCTTATCCTCTTGCCGGCTTGGTACTGGGAAACGACGGGAATTTTTACGGCACAACCTTGAATGGCGGCAGCAATTTTACCGGCACATACACCGGTAATGGCACGGTATTCAAGATCACGACAAACGGCGTACTGACGACACTGGTTTATTTCAATGGCGCCAATGGTCTCAGGCCATATGCCGGCTTGTCATTGGGGAGCGATGGCAACTTTTATGGCACGACCCCGTTAGGCGGGACGTTTGGCAATGGCATGGTGTACATGCTGACGGCGGGCGGCACCTTGAGCACGCTGGCGTCTTTCGACGGAACAAACAGCCGTGCGCCTTTTTCAGGAGTGGCGCAAGGGGCTGATGGCAAATTTTATGGCGTCACTGCCTATGGCACTGTGAACACTAATGCGAATTATGGATCCGTTGGCACCATTTACAGCGTTACGACGAACGGCGTGCTGGCCATCGTCGCGCGATTCGACGGCACAAATGCTCAAAACCCATTTGCCGAGCTGACGTTGGCACATGATGGCAATCTTTACAGTGTCACAGGGGATGTTGCGCGTAATTTGTCGCTGGATGGAAATGCCGGCATTTTTTTCCGACTGGCTCAAGTACCGCTGATCACTTCCCTCAGCCGAACCAATAGCGACGCGGAGTTGACTTGGACATCGTTCACAAACGGTATTTATCGGGTGGAATACAAATCATCGTTGGCCGTCACAGACTGGACGGCTCTCGTTCCCGAGGTCACGGCTACCGGCGGCATCACTTCCTTCACGAACGCCACCGGAAGTGAAATGCAAGGCTACTACCGGGTCAGGTTGTTGCCTTGAGCCAGTGCCGCAACCGTTTCGACAACGCAAAAAATTATTGTGTGTTGCAGAAAATCCAAGATGAAACTTCAAGCGCGCGGCGCGGCGTGTTCGCACAGCATCGGGAATTTGTTCTGACGTGAAAGCCCTGCTCCGCCGCGCAATCGAATCATGAGATTCATCGCCTTGCTTTCGCTGCTTTGTGTTTGCGCCACCTGCGACGCCGCCACGAAGAGGCCCAACATCATTTTCATCCTCGCCGACGACCTTGGCTACGGGGACTTGAGTTGCTACGGCCAGCAGAAGTTCAAGACGCCGAACATTGATCGGCTGGCCGCCGAGGGCATGAAGTTCACGGCGCATTACTCGGGCAATAACGTTTGCGCGCCCGCACGTTGCGTGCTCATGTCCGGCAAACATCCGGGGCACGCTTACATCCGCAACAACCGCGGTGGCATTGGCGAGGGCCGTGAGGGGCAGGAGCCCGTCCCGCTAGGTGAACTCACACTCCCGGTCACGCTCAAGAAACTCGGCTACACCATCGGCGGCTTCGGCAAATGGGGGCTTGGCGCTGTCGGCACCACAGGGGATCCGAACAAACAGGGTTTCGATCTTTTCTTCGGTTACAACTGCCAGGCGGTTGCGCACAACTATTACCCAACGCATCTGTGGTCAAACGACACGCACATCACGCTGAACAATCCGCCGTTCTCCCCGCGCCAAAAACTCCCGCCGGACGCGGACGTGAACTCGCCGGCCACCTACGCGAAGTTCACCGCTAAATACTACGCGCCGGACCTGATTGGCGAACAGGCGCTCAAGTTTGTTCACAAGAACAAGGACCGTCCGTTCTTTCTTTACTACCCGACCACGGTGCCGCACCTCGCGCTGCAAGTGCCGGAGGATTCGTTGAAGGAGTTCGAGGGCAAGTTCCCCGAGAAGCCTTACGACGGATCGCGCGGTTATATGCCGCATCGCACGCCGCGCGCCGCCTACGCCGCGATGATCACCCGCATGGACCGCGAGGTGGGCCGCGTGTTCAACCTCGTCAAGGAACTCGGCCTCGACGAAAACACCATCTTCGTTTTCACCAGCGACAACGGCCCGCTCTACAATGAGCTTGGCGGAACGGACACGGAGTTTTTCAACAGCGCCGCCGGATTTCGCGGGCGTAAAGGTTCGTTCTACGAGGGTGGCTTTCGCGAACCGTGCCTGGTGCGCTGGAAGGGAAAGGTTGCGCCCGGCACGACGAGCGACCGCGTTGCGGGTTTTGAAGACTGGCTGCCGACGTTGCTGGAACTCATCAGCGCGAAGAACCAGACGCCCGCCGGCACCGACGGCATCAGCTTCGCGCCGACATTGCGAGGCAAGAAGCAGAAGCCGCGACCATTCCTCTATCGCGAGTCGCCCGGTTACGGCGGCCAGCAATGCGTGCGCGTCGGCGATTGGAAACTGGTGCGGCAGAACCTGAACGCCAAAGCGCAGACCCCGAAGCAGCCGATCACCGAACTTTACGATCTGGCGAAAGATCCGTTTGAAACCACAGACGTTGCCGCACAGCATCCGGACATCGTGACCAAGCTCAGCACCATTGCCCGCGAACAGCGCGTGCCGGCAAAGCTCTGGCCCATCCCGGCGCTGGATCATTGAAGCCAACGCCGACTCCAGTTCTTCATGACTCCGCCTTCCACCGAATCCCCGGCCTTAACCGAGGGATCGCCGCCAAAACGGAGGTTTGGCCGCGCGTTCTGGATTCTCAACAGCATCGAGATGTGGGAGCGGCTCGCGTTCTTCAACCTGCGCGTGATGGCACCGATCTACATCATGCAGGCGGACAATCCCGGCGGCCTGCACCTCACCGCGGCGGACAAGGGCACGATCTACGCCTGGTGGGCGGCGTTCCAATCGCTGCTGCCGGTCGTCACTGGTGGTTACGCCGACCGCTTCGGTTACAAGCGCACACTGGCCTTCGCCCTTTCGCTGATGATGGCGGGTTATGTGATGATTGCGTTCCTGCGCGACGTGCCCTTCGTGAGCAACTACTGGGGTTTCTTCGCGGGCATCCTCGTGCTGGCCACCGGCACGGCGTTTTTCAAACCCAGCATCCAGGGATCGCTCGCGCACAACCTCGCGAAAGAAAATTCCTCCATCGGCTGGGGCATTTTTTACTGGGTCGTCAACGTCGGCGCTTTCATCGGCCATTACCTGCCGACGATTCTGTTGAGCCTGAGCGTCCTGTTGCCCGGGCCGTTGCATGCGGCGGTGAATTCGCCGGCAGCCTGGCGAAACCTGTTCCTGGCATCGGCGCTCTTCACCTCGTTCAATCTCCTCTCGCTCTTCGCAGTGCGAGACGTGCCGAGCGGCGCGTCCAAGACCGAAACCGTCCTGCAAGTGCTCTGGCGCACATTGCGCGACGTGTGCGAGCCACGGTTGATCGCGTGGCTGGCCATCATGTCGTGTTTTTGGCTGATGATGTATCAGCTCTGGGACCTGCAACCGAATTTCATCGCCGACTGGGTGAGCAGCGCCGGCATGGCGGAAGGATTGCGCTGGCTGCCGGACCTCGTCCATCGCGCGCTGGTCGAGCAGACACCACGCGGGCCGATGATCCCCCAGCAGGTTTTGCTCAGCGCCAATTCGCTGTTCATCATTCTCGGCGTCGTGGGCGTGGCGTGGTTGACGAGGCGAATGCGAACGCTCACGGCGATGGTGTTCGGAATGTTGCTGGCCACGGTGGGCGTGCTGGTGGCGGGCTGGACGATGAACGCGTGGATTCTCGTGCTGGGCATCCTGTTCTTCTCCTTGGGTGAAATGACCACCGGCCCGAAGAAGATTGAATACCTTTCCCTCATCGCGCCGCCGGGCAAGAAAGGGCTTTACCTCGGCTACGTGAACATCCCCGTCGGCGTGGGCGTGTATGCCGGATCAAAAATCGCCGGCTACGTTTACGGTCACTTCGGCGAGAAAGCGGTTCTGGCCTTGCGCTACCTCGCGCAGAAAACGCCGTTCGGCGCAGACAAAGCGTGGAATGGCGATGTCTCCACCCTCGAAACGGCGCTCGGAGTGAATCGGACGGAAGCGATGCTGAAGCTGCAGGAAGTCACGGGGCTTGATGCGGTCACGGCCACGCGGCTGCTCTGGGACACGTATCACCCGCACGTCTGGGTCTGGGTTCCGTTTGCGCTGATTGGGGTCGTGGCCGCCGTGGCGCTTTGGATTTTCGGCCGCATGGCGCGCAAGTGGAGCGACATGAACGCCTGACGGGCGGACCGTGTCAAACGCCGCCAATCCACTTGCGGTCTTCCCAAACGGCTTTGAGCGAAGTCAGGTTGCGCGAGTCGAAGACGTGCTTGGCGGCGGTGAGTAATTGGCCTTTCTTTGTGGCCTGCCATGCGTCGCTGGCGTTGATAGCCACGCGCTGGAGCACGCTGGGGTCGCGGTAGCAATCAATCATGCAGCGCGTGCAACCATCGCGGATGAGCTTGGACTCGTCCCATTCATACACGTTGCACATCGGCGTTTCCCAGAAGTGGCAGCGGTAGAGGTCAAGCTTCCAGTCGAGATAGAAATACTTGTGGCCACCCAGGCAGCCGAACTTCTCCGGTTCTTTGCGCAGGTGACGCTGCATCTCGGTGAGCGATTCCATCGGGTTCACCACCGGGAAGCTGCTGCGCTCTTTCATCCGCTTGATCTTCTCGAACAGTTCGATGAGTTCGTGCTTCGAGTAATTAACCAAGCCGCTGTCGCTGAAGCTGAGGTAACTGCTCGCCAATGACGTGAGCGGGTAACTGAACGTGCAACTCTTGAACCCAAGAGATTCCAAGAACGCCGGCAGCTTGTCGTAATCGTCAATCAACCGGCTGGCCGTGATGCTCGCCGTGGTCTGGATGCCCGCGCCGTGGAAAAATTCATTCGCGCGTTTGATCTTCCGACACACGTCTGGCAGGCCACGATTTTTCTCGTGCTTGGCGATGTCGTGCGCGTCAATGGACATGATCACACTGCTGAGGCCGTCGTCGGCTAGGCCGCGCATGTTATCCTCGGTCCAGAGTCCGCCGTTGGTGCAAATCATAGGATGCACACCACGCTCGGCGGCGTAGCGCGTCATCGCGCGTAATTCCTTGTGAACCATCGGCTCACCGCCGACGAAGAGCAGGTAACCGATGCGGTTGCGGACGCAGATGTCCACCACATCCTGCGCTTCCTTGAGCGTCACGCTGCGACGCGCCTTGGGATCAAACTTCGAGCGGGCGAAACCGCAGAAGTCACAATCCGCGTTGCAAAGATTCGTGATGGCAAACTGGAGATAACCTGGCCCGCCATGATCGAGCACTTCGCGAAAGAGTTGCCACGCGGATTTTTTCGGGCGCACCACCGGCTTGGAAAAATCCATTGCGACCGGCGCTGACTGATCGGTTTCAGCGGGGCGCGGCTCGACAGTCGGTGACGCAATGCTCATGTAGATTCGGGCCGCAGGGTGTCAGCAAGCGCTGGTTTCGGCAATGTTTCTGTTTGGAGCGAGTGACGGCGGCGAGTCGCGCCAAGTCCGGCGCAAACAAAAAAGCGCGAGCGGACGACCGCTCGCGCCTGATGCTTTCAAAAACGCAATTACTGGTTCCCGACAGGCTCGGCGGCGCCGGTCATTTCCTTGTCGCGCTCGGCCATCGCGGCCTTGCGTGAGAGGCGCACACGGCCTTTTTCGTCCACGCCCAGGCACTTGACCATGATCTCGTCGCCGAGCTTCACGACGTCCTCGGTCTGCTTGACGCGGAAGTTGGCGAGTTCGCTGATGTGAACGAGGCCGTCCTTGCCGGGCAGGAATTCCACGAACGCGCCGAATTCTTTGATCGTGACAACTTTGCCGCGATAAATTTTCCCGATCTCGGCTTCCGCGGTCATCCCTTGGATGGCGTCACGCGCGATCTTCATGCCCTCGGCGGACACAGAGAAGACGTTCACGGTGCCATCGTCTTCGATGTCAATTTCGCAACCCGATTCTTCGACCAGGCGTTTGATGTTCTTGCCGCCGGGGCCAATCAGCGCACCGATTTTCTCCGGGTTGATCTTGATCACCTCGATACGTGGCGCGTACTTGCTCAGTTCCTTGCGCGGCTCGGCGAGGGTCTTGGCCATTTCGGCGAGGATGTGCATCCGCGCGACGCGGGCCTTCTCAATTGTCTCGGCCATGAGCGCGTGCGGGAGGCCGCGCAGCTTGAGGTCGAGCTGGAAGCCGGTGATGCCCTTTTCCGTGCCGGCGATCTTGCAGTCCATGTCGCAATAGTGGTCTTCCCAGCCAATGATGTCGGTCAGGAGTTGGTAGCGGGAAATTTTCTTGCTGGCATCGTGCTCGGC
>CAYIOH010000251.1:0-6385 GCA_964364975.1 uncultured Bifidobacteriaceae bacterium | reverse complement strand
CGATTATTTCTACCGGCTGCGACCACTTCTAACAGCGCCCCAAATAAAGTCAAGGTCCTTTTTTTACACTTTTGACAGAGCATCCGGGCCGCGTATCGCCGACGCTAGCACGCCCGGCCGCTCATCTGCTCTCCGCATATTCATTCATGTCCACGAGGTAGCCCCACCAATTGTTGAGCTTGCCGTTGTTGATCGCGCTGGCCCCGTCCACGTAACGGCCCGACGCTTTGGGAAAGCGGGCCATCCACCACAACAGGAAATTACACTGGTAATCAGGCGCTTGGAAAACAGGGAGGCGTGAGGACTTCAATCCGTGAGAAGCAATAGCAAGCGGAAAAAACCCCTTCCGGTTTTCCCGGAAGGGGTCTCAAAAGGTTCTAAGTCAGCTTAGAACTTGTAGATGATGTTGGCGTAGAGACCCACTGCGGTCGCTTCAACATACTTGTAGCTGCCGCTTCCGTCTTCGTCATAACTGTAGTTCCCCTTCGTCTGCATCTGGTCCCAGCGGGCTTCGATGCGGGTGATGACGTTCTTCCACAGGTCATACTGCACCGTGCCGGTCAGGCTGACGATCCTCTCGTGACCGCGGTCGGTATAATAACCGGGATACCTGGTCGAGTATTTATTATCGCCGTATTCAGCACGGCCATGGACGCTCAACTTCTCCGTCGCTTGATACGAGGCATACAGGCCAAGGGTCCAGGCGTCGTCCTGGTAGTCAAAATCGGTGTTCACCCCACTGCGGCCGCCCCGGTGGTCAACATAGTCGAAGGCAACGCCCGTCTTCAGGCCAGTCACGGGCGTGTTAATAGTCGCACCGGCGTAGTAGTTGTGCTGGTCTTCGGTTCCGCCAGCGAAACCGCCGACGAGGCCCGCATACAAGGTCGAGCCGCTGAGGAAGCCCCAGTCGTCGGGAGCCGTCAGCGCAATTGATCCCATGTAGGTCTTGCGCCAGAGGGTGCGAATGTCAGTCGTGTCGTCGCCCTCGTCCACGTCAAATTCGACGTTGCGGGTATTGATGCCCGGCATCAGAGTGTTGGCCACGCCCGCGGCAAGCGAAATGTTGTCATTAACGCGGTAGGTGGCCAGGATGCCCGTGTGCACCTTGGGTTCAATGGCGTAGCCCCAAGAACGGGTGAAGTTCGGATTGTTCCCGGCCTCAAAGGCTTCGTAGCCGACGACGCTGTCAAACACACCGACCTTCCAGTCAATGCCGTTGCCCACCGGAGTGCGCAGTGCCACATAGGCGTTCTTGATGGCAATCTCTGCGCCGACGTTCCCGTCATCATTGTGGTAGCCAAACTGTCCGGCGATGGATTCAGATGACGGGTTGAAGAGCGCGGCATCCGGGCCAAAGAGCAGATCGATCTTGTAGCCGGAAGCCCATTCAGACTCGTCCAGCGGCTTTTGGATTGTGAGCTTGACCACGTTCAGGTTGAAGCCATTCTGCTTCGAATAGGTCCTGTACGGCACGCGCCCCCAAGAATCGAAATCCTGAGGTACGCCGTCCGAAGAGTCCGGATCGGTCCGATCAAGCGTCCACTCGACTGATGTATCCACGTAGCCGCTGATGGTCGTGGAAGAAAGCACCGACTGAAGGGCGCTCATTCTTTCCTCGGCTTGGGCGGCAGAAGCAAGGCTGACCACCCCGATGGCGGCCAAACCCAATGTCCATTTATTAAACTTCATTTGGTTCCTCCGATGTTGGTTGTTGTTTTCTGTGTTGTGCATATGCATTTCCATGAGGCAAATCCAGTTTGCCCCGGCACCCATCGGGTGCGATTTCGGCCATATTAAAGAAACCGGGACATTTGACAACAAGTTTTTTTATTTTTTTTTGCCTCCCGCCGTCGCAACTGGTTCGGCCATAGTCCGGTGCGCTGGCAAATTCTTTCCAAATTCGGGCCATTCCTGATTGTGTGCAGGAGGTGTCCGGGGTTGGGGCATGACCCACGAGCACCGGCGGACGAACCCTGCTGAGGAGGCGTATCTGCTTATCGTGAACAAATTCAGAATGATGGAATAGCTGTTGCTTGCCTTGAGATCATCGTACCTTGGGCGCGGGCCGGACGGTCCGGGCTTGAAATTGTTTGGCGCGGACATTATCAGGGCGAGAAGATTTGAAATTATATGGCATCATTTGTTTACGTAGCTCGAGAAACTGGCAGCGGACGTGAGATTCGCAGTTCGGTGGAAGCCGCCACCGAACAGATCGCCATTGCCGCACTGCTCAATCGCAACCTGCTGGTCGTCTCCATTCAGGAAAAGCTCGGCAAGAAGGGCCGCACCAGCGGCGGCAAAGTGGGGTTGGCCGATCTGGTCATTTTCACCCGCCAACTGGCCACGATGATTGACGCCGGTTTGGCCATGGTTCAGTCATTGCAAGCGTTGGCCGATCAAACGACGAACAAGGTCATGCGCGATGTCATCAAGGACGTCTGCACGCGGGTTGAAGGCGGTGACAGTTTTTCCGAGGCGCTGCAAAAACATCCGAAGGCCTTCAGCCGGCTGTATGTTTCCATGGTGGGCGCCGGTGAAACGGGCGGCTTGCTGGCGGAAATTCTCGCCCGGCTCGCCACGTATCTGGAAAACACGGCGCGACTTCGGAAAAAGGTGAAATCCGCGATGATGTATCCCACGGTCGTAACCATCGTGGCGATTCTGATCACGATCTTCCTGCTGGTAAAAGTGGTGCCGGTCTTCGGCGAAGTCTATGCCGGCTTTGGCGCGAAGCTGCCTGGTCCCACGCAGTTTCTCATCAACTTCAGCGACATCGTAAAGAAATACATCATTCTGATCCTGCTCGGCGGCGGCGGGGCGGTTTACGGCTGGATCTATTTCATCAAGACCAAAGCGGGGCGCGAGTTTTGGGATTCGCGCCGCATCAAGCTCCCCATCTTCGGCGGCATCGCCCACAAAATCTGTCTCGCCCGCTTCACCCGCACGCTGGCCTCGCTCATCCGCAGCGGTGTGCCCATCCTGGAGGTGTTGCAAATCGTTTCGCAAACCGTCGGCAACGTGGTCATGGAAAAAGCCATCAGGGTTTCCGCCGGCGACATTGAGCGTGGTGAAAGCATCTCCGCCGCGCTGGCCAAACACCCCATCTTTCCCAACATGATCATCCGCATGATCAGCGCCGGCGAGCAAACCGGCAAAATTGACAACATGCTCGAACGCATCTCCGACTTCCTCGATGAAGAAATCGAAACCACCCTGTCCGGGTTGACCTCCTTGATCGAGCCGATCCTCATCGTCGTTCTCGGCGTCATCGTCGGCGGCATGGTCATCTGTATGTTCCTGCCGATATTCAAAATGGCCGAGATCGTCGGCAAAAAGTAAGCGCCGGCGGCGAAGGCTTCTTACAGCAACGGGCCACGCGTTCTAAGCGCGTGGCCCGTTTCGTCGGTGGAGATCTACGCCGATTGACGGTTTCACCGCGGCACGTTCGGGAAGAACACATCCGCCGCCATGCCGGCGCGGAGCTGGCCTTCGGCATTGGCCAACCGCACCTTCACGCCGAAGACTTGCTTCACGCGTTCGCCCACGGTCTGCACGTTGCGCGGCGTGAACTCGGCGGCGCGTTGAATCTGCTCCACTGTGCCCGCGAAATCCTTTCCGGGAAATGAATCCACGCGCACCTTCGCCGTGTCGCCAAGCTTGACATACCCCAACCACGCCTCGGGGACGAACACGCGCACCCAGATGTGATTCGTCAGCAACAACGTGGCGACCGGCTGGTTCGGCGCGAGCACGTCGCCCACCTTCACGCTCAGAACTTCGAGCACGCAATTCGTCGGGGCGACGATTTTCATCTCACGCAGTTGCGTGTCCAACTCGGCGAGTTGCGCCCGGGTCTGCACAATTTGTTCGGAACGCGTGCCCGCCAGCAGCAATTCGTGGCGGCTCCTGGCAGCAGCGACGCTTTTGTCCAATGCCTGTTCGTTTGTCACTGCGCGGTCGCGCTCGGCTTCGGAAATGGTTTTGCCGGCAAAAAGTTCGTTGGCGCGCTTCCGCTCGATGCGCGCGAGATCGAGTTGCGCCAGCAACGCTTCCCACTCCGCTTTGGCGGCGGCGATTTCCTCCTTGCGCGGGCCGGTCACAGCCTCGGCGAGCACCGCGGCGATGCGGTCTCGTTGCGCGTGAAGCTCCGCGGCCTCGAGTTCGACGATCACCTGTCCGCGATTCAGCGCGTCGCCTTCCTGCGCCAGGGTTTTCTCCACGCGCCCGCCATAGCGCGAGGCGACACGAGCTTCGTCGGTTTCAATCGTGCCGGAAACCGAGTTGGAGGTTGTCGCTGGTTTGCAACCCGCGACCGCAAGTGCCAGGGCAAAGCTGGAAACGAAGGACAGAGTTTTAGTTCTCACGCGGCAGCCAGCCTATCAGTCCGGTCTGTCAGCTTCAACTTTGCAAATCGTCCACCTCGTTGCCTCAGCGGCTACGCGGCGTTGGCCGGTTCAAGCTTTGTCGGCTGGTCGTGATCGAGAAACTCGCGGCAGATGCGAAAGAAATCGGCCTTCGTTTCGGCGCGGCGAATTTGGTGGAGGAACTGACCGCCCCTCCCAACCCCTTCGCCGAGATAGTTCATGAATTTTTTCATGCGCTCCACCCGCACCTTTTCCGAAGCTTCGAAGTTTGCCTGCGATTCCCACAGCGCCGTGATGTAACCGAGCACTTCGCGTCCAGTCGGAAATGTCAGCGGCTCGCCCTTCAGACGTTGACGGATTTGATTGAAGAGCCACGGGCTGCGAATTACGCCCCGGCCAATCATCAGGCCGCGCGCTTTCGTCTGCGCCAAAACATCCAGCGCTTGGTTTGCGGAATAAACGTGGCCATTCGCCATTACCGGGCAGGACATGGCTTCGGCGGCGCGTCGAATCAGATCATAATGAACCGGGAGGCGATACATTTGCGCAACGGTTCGCGCGTGAACGGTCAGCAAATCAATCGAGTGTCTTGCGAAAATCGGAAGCAAGGTGCCGAACTCCGTCGGCGACGCGAAGCCCACGCGCGTTTTCACCGTGAACTTGATGCTCACCGCCTCGCGCAGCGCGCCGAGGATGGAGTCAATCCGTTGCGGCTCACGGAGCAGTCCGCCGCCCGCGCACTTTTTGTAAACCACCGGCGCGGGACAACCGAGGTTCAGGTCAATTGCCGCGACGGGGAGTTGTTGCAACTGCTTCGCCGTGCGCACCAGCGACGGAATGTCATTACCGATCATTTGAGCGACGACCGGTTGGCCGGTGGAGTTGCTGTTGATGGATTCGACGATCCACTTCTCCAATCGCGACGTTGCGTGGACGCGGAAGTACTCCGTCCAATAAATATCCGCGCCGCCGTAGCGGTGCATGAGTTTCCAGAACGCGCCATCCGTCACGTCTTGCATCGGCGCGAGGGCGAGGAACGCCGCCGGACTGCGGAGCAAGGCGCCGAATTGTTCATGCTGATTCAACGCGGGAAGTTTGGCGGAGAAGCGGGACGCGGAGCGAATAGAATTTATGTCTGCGGTTTGCGTTCGAACGCCACGCTGGCCAACGATCCGATCACGAAGGTGATCAGTGACCCGATCAGCACATACCATTGCCAGGAAACGTTGAGCTGAAGCCACACGAACGTCATGCCGGCGATTCCCGTCACGACGCCAACCAGCGCGCCCGTTGGCCCGACACGGCGCGTCAATGTGCTGAGGAGAAACAGCCCAAGGATCGGCCCGTTGGTGAACGACGCCACGGCCAGCACCGCGTCCACACCGCGACCTTGCATGGCGATGGCAATCATGGCCACGACGATTTGAACAACACCCCAGATGCCGGTCATCAATCTCGATACGTTGAGATAGTGGGCGTCTGACTTGTCACGCGCGAACAGCGGACGGTAAAAATCCGTCACGGCGGTGGCGGAGAGCGAATTAAGCGAACTGGACAACGTGCTCATGGCGGCGGCAAAAATCGCGGCGACGACGAGGCCGATAAGGCCAGTCGGCAGTTGCGTGACGATGAAGTGCGGGAACACGCGGTCTGCCTTGGCGGCGACTTCCGGGGGCAGCACGGCCACTTTCTGATAAAAAACGAAGAGCATCACACCGATCAACAGGAACAAAATGAACTGTGCGAAGATCACCGCTCCGCTCGTCAGCAGCGCCAATGTCGCCTGCCGGGAATTTCTCGCGCACAGATAACGCTGAACCATGAGCTGATCCGTGCCGTGCGTGGCGGTGGTGAGAAACGCGCCGCCGATCACGCCCGACCAGAACGTGTAGCTGCGGCTCAGGTCGAACGTGAAATCGAACAGGTTGAACTTGTGGAATTCGTTTCCAACCGCCACGACCTCATTCCAGCCACCGGGAATTTTTCCAAGCAAGACGAACGCCGCCACCACTGCGCCCACC
>CAYIOH010000250.1:0-6404 GCA_964364975.1 uncultured Bifidobacteriaceae bacterium | reverse complement strand
ACGATCCTGCACACGATCCTGCCCCAGCGAATCATTCTTGGCGGCGGCGTAGTTGAAGCGCAAAGCGAATGGTTTCTCTCGGTGGCCCGTGAAGCGGTTGCCCGCGCAACGATGGCCCCGGCCGGAGGCGTAACGGTCGAACCGGCACGACTGGGCAGCCAAGCCGGCGTGGTGGGAGCGGCCCGCTGGGCCATGATTCGCGCCGGGTAGCCGCCACGTTTAATTTGCAGGTCGCAACGTTGCCACTGCTGGCTCCAAACGCAAACCGTCCCGGTCGCGAACCACGCCGAGTTTTTCATCAATGGCGACTTCCACTGGGTCGGAGCCTGTTTGTTTCTGGCGCTTGCGAAATTCATGGCGCAGCCACCAGTAGCCGGAGTTCCAAGAATAGAGGATGTGCCCGTGCGGTTTGCCGGTCACGGTGCTGATGGATTCGTTGAATGCCGGCACGAAGGATAGTTCCTTCTCGATCCGCCAGATTAGGTGTTGGTCCACCTCGTCAGCGGGCATGCCGTGCAATCCCGCCACCAGGTAATTTGCCGCGTCGCAAAGAAACCACGACCCGCCGAACACATACTCACCGCCGTGACCCCGCAGCAAAGCGCCGTCGGCCCTGGAAATGACCCGCATGCCGTAAGGCGACTGGATTTTCAACGTCGTGCGCATGTGACCCGTCACCTGGTCATCGGTCAGCAGTTTTCGGCCGAACACCGCATACGTCAGCGCTTCGCCATAAAGCGTGTCCTGACCGATGACGTCCTGCTGCTTCAAACTGGTCGGCATGTACTTGCCCGTTGGGTTATACATTCGCCGGTAACCGGCCATCGCGCGTTCAATCTCCGCTTCCTTCACGGGAAAACCGAGCTCGCGAGCGGCCAGCAGCGCGCCGCAATGAAAGCCCTGATTGCTCACGGGCGGGTCGTCATCTTCGTACGGCAGCAAATCCATGTAAGTCTTGAAACCTTTCGGGACGGACGAGCCGGCCAGTGGCGGAGGATAGTAAATTCCATCCCGCTCATTTTTTCGGATGAACTCATACGCCAGCTTGACCAAATCATCATTAAGTTTGCCGCCCGCCCGTTTGGCCAGCGCCGACCAGATGAGATAATACTGCGCGTTGTCTTCGTAAGTGATTCGGTTGGCGAAAACGCTGCGATAGGCTTCGGTCATTTTCTCCGCGTCGCCCAATCCCTGCGCCATGTAGAAACCGTCGGTGACCCATTGTTTCCAACCATAACCAATGCCGGAAATGAAGAGGTAACGGCCTTCGTCGCGCATGAGATTTCGCCGGCAAAGCAGATAGGACGTGTTGCGGAGAATGGCTTCCAACGCCGAATGATTCCAGCCTTTGGCGTTGGCCAGGGCAAGATGCGCAGCCAACTGAACGTCGTATTGCAACTCCGCTTTTTCGGCGAACAGCCAGGTCACATAACTCTTGGTTTCGCCGGCGGCCAACGACTGCCAGCCATCCATTTGATATTTGTACTTATCCTTCGCGTCGTACTTGATGATCAACTCGTAAGGGTCGCGGCCGTCGCCGTTCATCACCGCCAGCTTTCGCACCGTCGGATCCACGAGCATCAGACAGCGATTCTCCCAGAGCGCCGGCGAATCCGCGACGACGCCAAAAACCCGGCCAGCCTGGCGAAACGCCGCCATCGGAAAAGTTTGGCCCGCGGTGGAGGGATACTCCGGGCCGCCACCGAGCGTGTCGTAAACTTTACGATTGGGTTCGGCGCCGATGAACGTGGCGAAACGGCCGCCCTCCAGCGCCGGGAAGAAATCAAACGCCGTGGCAAATCGCTGTGGCTTGCTGGCCGTCACGGTGAGCGTTCTGCGAACCAGGGAGGGATTGATGCTTTCAATCCGTAAGCGAAGCGTCAGTGAACCAATGTTCACCGGACCAAGTTCGATTCGCTTGCCCCGCCCTTTCAGCTCACGAAACTCGACCGGCTTGAACGTTTCCCCCGGCAGGCGCAACTCAAGTCCGGCCGGCGCTGACGGAGGCGCGGCACCGACGAGTTGCTGCCCTGACCAGTATTCGACGCCGTAAACGCCGTTGCTCTTGACGCATTGCGGACGAAGCTCGACGCGCGGCCCAATCGTCGTCTTCAGATTTTCCGACTGGCTTGCGGCATGGATCGTCCATGGAGCGACGAGGCAGGTTAACCACGCAACCGCAAGGAAGCGAAAATATCTATCGGCGAGTGTGGCTTTCATTTGGTGATTTAGTTTGAGGCTTCAATTGCCGCGCTCCGTCTTGGAAGACGGCTGCCATTGTGGCCACATGGCGCCCCAACCGGGCTTAAGACAGGTGATGGCATAAGCGTCTCCGCCCTCGGCGCGCATGACGTAGAGTTGGCGGGTGCCGCTGCGATTGGAGCCGAACACAATCCACTTGCCATCGGGAGAAAACTTCGGGTGATAGTTGAGATTCCCATGCGGAGTTTGAGTCAGTTGTTCAATTTTCCCGGCCAGCGAGACGCGCATCAACTCGACGCTTCCGCCGACATTGGCCGTGTAGTAAATCCATTTCCCATCCGGCGACCAAAGGGGCACGTCGCTGCTGCCGCCATGAAAATCCGGGACATCCAGAAATTCCACGACGCCCCGATAACCCTGGCGGTCCGCCACTTTGCGCAGCCCGCTGCCGTCGCGTCGAACGATGTGCGGGTGACAATTGTAATGTTCGCCCGCGACAAACAGCAGCCACTCGCCATCCGGCGACCACTGCGGCACAAAGTTGAAGGGTTGACCGGTTTCGATGCGTTTCGCGTTCGCGCCATCGGCGTCGGCGATGTGAATCTGATAACTTTTGTGGTAGGCGATTTGTTTTCCATCCGGCGACGCGTTGAAGCCGTAGGCGAACTCTTTGGAATTTTCGGTGAGGTCCTTCTTGTTGCGCCCGTCCAAATTCATGCTGAAAGGATGCGAGTCGCCGCCGATGAGCGCCTGAAAGCCCAGCTTCTTCGGATCGTTCGGCCAGAAGAACACGCCGGTGTTGTAGAAGCTCACACGCTCTACGGCAGTGACGTTGATGAGTTTGCCGCTCGCCAGATCGAGCAGCAGCGTGTCGTACAACCAACCCTCCGCCGTGAATCGAAAAGTCTTGTGCGCTTCCTCCCACGCCGCGTTTTCAGGACTTTCCCAACCGCTGCCGATGATCGCCTGACGACCGTCTGGAGACCAGCCGGCGAATTGCGTCCAGGTATTTGGTTTGCGGCTAAGTTCGCCAGCCACGAGCCGGTGACGCGTTCCATCAGCGCGCACCACTGCGGCGCGCATGGTGATTTCATTCGCCTGCCGTCCGCCGGGCAGGTTCGTCCGAAACTCGGTAAAGCCGATGAGTCCACGGGGACGCTTGAGGGCGGAAGCGGCGAGCAGCGAACCGGGATTCAAAGTGGACGACAGCACAGCTCCGCCGATTCCCAAACCGCCACGCAGCAGAAAATTGCGCCGGCTCAACCCAGCATTGGCTGACGAGGTCGCGGGTGCAGGGATGCTCTTTGACGACTCCATACCCAGGACGTATTGGGAGTTATGCTTTGGCGGCGTTTGAGTCCTTCGACTCCGGGAAGAACAGGTCGTCGTCCGCAATGTCGGGGATGCCGACTACGAGCACGCGCACGCGGCCTTTGGCGCTGTGAACCACGCCGGGCGGGATGTGGACGATCGAGCCTTTGCGCACGGGATTTTTGACGCCGTCCAGCGTCACCGTGCCTTCACCCTCCAGCACATAGTAAAGTTCGGTGCTGCGCTTGTGATAGTGCTCACGGGCGCCGTCAATATCCACGACGTGCGCCCAGGCCGCCACGCCTTGTTCCTTGTCCTGTCGGCTGATCAAGAGATGCCGCCAACCGCACGTGCTCCGTTCTTTGGGGGAATCGCTCTCGTGACGGACTAATGCCGGGGCGGACGATGCTTTTGCTTTCATAATCGCGTTCGGTTCGCCGCATTGGCCGGCAGAACCCTGTTGGTCGCCGCCTGCCATCTGCCGCAAGTGGCGTTCTGCGCGCAAACTTTGCGGCTAATCGTAGCGCATCGTCGGGACGAAGCTCGCCCGGAGCAAGCATTTCTTCCAGCACAGCCCCAACCGCACCGGTGGAACCGCATCTCCAAGACCATCCGCGCCGGCTGGTCACATCCGGGTGCCGGAGCTTCAAATAGAGTCTTGTCCACTGAGGAACACCGCGTAATGATTCCAACCAGCAATCGGTTTTCAACCATGCCCACGCGACGACAATTCCTCCGGCAACTCACCGCGACCGGCGCACTGGCGTCCACCGCGCTGCTGACCAGTTGCGCCACCGGCGGCAAGTTCGCCAAACCCGCCGCGAAGAATCGCCGCGAACCCGTCAAAGCCTTCTGCATTGATTTCAACTGGGGCGACCACGGCGCGGCGGAGCCGGGTTTGTTCGCGCAGGCCGATCCGCAGGAACACGTCCGCTGGTATCAGGACCTCGGCGCGAACGTGATCCAGACATTCTGCGTTTCCTACAACGGCTACGCCTGGTATCCGAGCGAAGTCGCGCCCGTCACGCCAAGCTTGAAACACCCGGACTTTCTCGGCGACATGGTCAAGCTGGGTCACCAGGCTGGCATGAAGGTGATGGGCTACTACACGCTCGGCGCGAATCCGTATTGGGAGGCGCGCCACCCGGAGCTGGTTCATCGCGACGACAGCGACTACATCAAAATCCCGTTCACGCTCGAATACCTCGATTACTTCTGCCGCTCGGTCGCGGACACGCTCAAGAAGGTCGCGATTGACGGTTTCATGGTGGACTGGGTGCGGCCCCCGCAGCACAAGAGCTGGCTGGCGTGCGAGCGGGAGATGTATCGCCAGTTGCTTGGCGAGAAATTTCCCGCGTCAGGTTCGCCGCCGAAGGACGAGGTGCTGGAGTTCGACCGGCGCGCCATCGAACGGGCCTGGCGGCACCTCAAGCGGACCGTCCACCGAACGCGGCGCGTCGTCATCTGGACGAACCATCCGTTCGTGGACGCGGAGAAGCCGCTCTGGGAAGGTCATCGCCTGCTCCAGGAAGTGGATTGGGTGCTGAACGAAAGTCCGGACGCCGCATGGCTCGACTGGCTGCGGGCGCGCGTCGGACCCGAAACGCTGATCGTCCAGAACCTGTGCGGCTGGGAAGGCCACGACGCCAATCTCTGGCGCCAGATTGACACGCAGGTGTTCGGTCTTTACGGCTACGCCAAGGCCGACGCGGAGACAACCCTGCCGACCGACAGAGTCCCAGCGAATATCAAGAACATCAAACTGCTGCGCGAGGCTTACCATAGTCTTTAAGGCGATCAGCATCTGGCCGGGCTTATCGCCGCTCCTACGTCCCAGTATCTTATTGATTAGCCGGTGGCAGAACCATGTGTTGGCTTTCCCAAACCTCGAAATTACCACTTGTCTCCACATGGATTTCGACGTGGCCGTCAGCAAAGCCATAAATCTTCTTCCATCTGCCATCGCCTGCCTGCCAAGCCTGCTTTTCCTTCAACACAATAGTCGTTGACGGACTTGCGATGTTGGTAGTTGAGCCTTGGTAAAGAATATCGAAATTAGGGTAGTGCCTTAATTTGAATTGCGTGCATCCCAAGCTACCTGCTATGCAGCGCGTGTGCCGAAGATCGTGCTTTTCAGTGATCGTTTTTGGCAAACGTGCAATTGCTTGTCCAAAGGCACCATACGATTTACCCAAAGCTGCCGCCGCAGGGGGTGTTCTTCGAGGCGCTGGTGGAACAAGCGTTTCGCCTTTCCGGTTGGTCGGCCAATGACGTTGTTGTTACGACTCCCAACAGTCCGCAACATGATCTTCTTGTCGGCAGTGTCCGGCTTTCGATTAAGAGTGAAACGGGAAAGGCCACCAACCGAACAAAAATTAACATCACCAAGCTCTGCACAACGGAGACCGGAGATTGGACCGCCTGTGCTTTGGTCCATCACACAATTGCCCACGTTGAACGCCATGACCGAATGTTGATGGTTAGGGCCATTTGGGAGTCCGCCGGATTTGGGTATCAACTCGTGGAAATTCCACTCCCTTTGTTGAAGCGGTTGCGCGATGCCAAATTTTCCCAAGTTGGCACCCGAACTGGCCGTAGAAGCGTTGGCGGAGACGTGATGATCGAAGGGGAACGTGCTTTCCATGTGCATTTTGACGGGGCTGACGGCAAGTGTCAGATTCAACGCCTGCTGATTCGGCACTGTGATATTCTGCGCGAATGGAATCAGCCTGTCGCATGAATGGCAAAGTCTATTCACACTTCTTTGATTTTCTAAAAATCATCCAGTAGCAGTGCTGGCGGCGGGCGTGATGCGCCAGCTTCCATCGGGGGTCAACAATTGGGCCTTTTCTGACCTTCACGATACAATCGCATGGACAAAATCCCGCCTT
>CAYIOH010000249.1:0-6420 GCA_964364975.1 uncultured Bifidobacteriaceae bacterium | reverse complement strand
GGTCGCAGCCCAAAAGGGAAGCAGATAAAACCCGCAGAAGACCATACCGATCAGGGGAAGAAAAAGCTGGCCGATCCGTCTGTTCGCCGCGGACCAGCGGAATCCGAACAACCGGCGCGTGATCAGGTAGATCAACAGTCCATGCCAACAGTATAATCCGAAAAACGCGGCCCCGGCCCCGGTCACGCCAAAGTGCGTGACACACACCCATGCAAGTCCAACGTGAACGAGCGTGGCCGCCACCTCGACCCAGAAAAAGATTTTCTGTCTGCCCTTCGCCAACACGATGAAGCCCATGGGCCAAGCGACAACACGCAAGGTCATCCCAAGACAAATCCAGCGCAGGACCTCCACCGCCGCATTGAATTTTGCGGAATAAAACAAGGCAATCACCAGCGGCGCCAGGGTCAATGTAGTCAACACACCGGGCCCCGCCAGCAACAAACTGATCTGCGCTTGTTCATTCACCAGCCGGTTGCACTCGTTGTTGTCCCTGGAAATGGCCGTCAAACGGGGATAGAAGTCCGCTCCCATTGCCTGCAGAATGAAGCCGACATACAACCCGCCGAGGGTCCAGGCTGATTGATAAAGGCCGGCTGCTTCGAGTCCGATCTTGCGGACCACGATCATGCGAATGAAGTAGGCGGCTCCCATCGTCAAAAATCCGCTGGCCATAAACGCAAACCCGAGTTTCAAAAGTGCGGCGGCTTCGATCCGCACTTGTTCGACCGTCATCGAGGGAACCTGAATTCTCACCTGCCGGCTGTACCACCAGGAAGTAAGGCTGGCAATTGCAGCTACGGTGACAAGCGATGGCACCACTCCCTGTTCTCGAAAGAAATAGACCACCGGAATACTGATCAGCGTGCCGAACAGCGCGCCAAGAATCCCAAGTCTGGCGAGATCTCCGATGCGCCGCATCCCTTGAATCAGCGCCGATTGGCCCGCGGTTATGGCCCCGAAAAACACCGCGAGCGATAGCAAGACCACGGCTCCGGTGCGTTGATCTGTGGCAAACGTCAGAAGGGAAACCTGCCTTGAGAACACAACGAGCAGAACTGCACCCAATACTCCAAGCACCACCGATATCCGCCGCAACACCGTGGCGGTTCGCGCGATCCGATCGGTTTCGCCGGAACCGACTGCCTCGGCGATCTGCCGCACACCGCTGCTGTTGATGCCCATACTGGCGATACTTTGAGCAAGATCGGCGATTGAGCTGTACAGACCCATCAATCCAAACCCAGCAGGTCCCAGTAACACCGCCATAGCCTTGGTGCGGATAATTCCGAGGCCGATGTTCACCACGGAGGCCCCCCCGATCAGCACCGACGATTTGAGGATCTGGCCGTAGGTGTGTGGGCGTCCCCGGCTCACTTCTGGTGCATGGACCTCCAAAGAGGTCGAAGGAGGCGCGAGAGTTTCCTCGACAGGCGTCATGTTTGTTGTAGCAACATTCTGGGGTTGTTCCCGCGCCGGCCTTCGCTACGCACAGGCTTTTCCGCGCAATCATGGACTTACGAACATGTCACATCAACACTTGGTTTCCATCTGCGCCAGCTCGCCGCGTCTGCTGCGCTCTATGGCAAGTTCCAATGCCTTTTCAAACAGGTCCGTCGCGTCCTCCCAAGTGTAACGCGTCGCAGTGAGGTAAGCTGCGTCCGACATCCGCTTCCACTCCTCTTGAGGCAAGTTCAGCACATGCAACACCCGGTCAGCGAGCGCTCTCGCATTCCCTACATCCACCAGATATCCGTTCATGCCGTCCTCGATGATGTCCATCAGGCCACCCGCACGCGTGGACACGGCCGGGCATCGGCAGGCCATCGCCTCGAGCACGGTAAGGCCAAATCCCTCGCGGTTACTCCCGCACAGCCACACATCGCACTGCGCGTAAAGTTGCTTAAGACTGTCCTGTGGCGGCTGGTGGTGGAACTCCGCATAGGGTGGGAGCGGAAGCCTGAAGTCCGGTCGCTCCGCTCCGAAACAGACCAGACGGAGGGACGGAAGACTGGCCACCACTTGCTTCAACGCATTGAGGCTGATCCGACAGCCCTTGAACCAAGACGTTGCATAAAGCAGACCCACTGTGGGAACTGGCCTTTTGCCTCTCGGTTCCGCGCGGAACTGCTCCAAATCCACGCTGTTGGGCACGTGCGAAACCACTGCGTCCCCGAACTTTTCGCGGGCCAATTCAACCAGCCACTTGGATATCGTGATCTTGTGCATCGGCATGCGCCAGGTTGCGTCCAACGTCGGATTTGGCTTGCCTTCTTCCACTTCATACCCTTGGATGAAGATCGCCTTCGCTCCTTTCGCGGGAGAAAGACCTAGCACTCCTTCGGCAGTTGTATAATAACTCGCCACTACTACGTCTGCATCCGGCAGATCTGCATCCATCACCGGCCTGACCTTTTCCAACACCCGGTGCTCCACGCCAATGCTATCGAAATACGAAGACTCCGGCTTTGGCCACCCCCTGCCCAATAATAATGACTTAAGCGTGTGCCGCATCGAAACCACCTGTGGTGTTGAGATCACCACGACGTCATGTCCCCGCCGCCTTAAGTGATCGGCGTAGATCGCCATCACCCGAATACCTCCCTGCAAACCCGCGAAAGGAAGAACAAATGAAATCCTCATAAACTAACTAATGGTGTCCCTTGTATGACGCCGAGGTGCCGACGCCTGCCACAGTTTTTCTCGTGAAACTACCATATTTAATCGGCACGCTTTGGTGAAATGGCTTTGAAACTCAGGTGGATGATCAGGGTGAGCTCGAAATACAAGCCGTATTGACTGTACGTCCACGGTCAACGCCCCCATCGGGTTCACCGTTCGACCGTTGGTCGAGGCCACTCGTTCGATTTGTCGCCTCTGGCACCACGGCCACAGGACCACTGAACGTAGCCGCGCACAATCCAGGCACCGCCCCAATGACCATCCAAAACGCAATCCTGCTTTGGTCAAAGTAGGCAATCGAAAGAAACGTCACGCAATGGGCGAACAGCGAGGATCCCACACACCAGAGTACGAACTCCGCACGGTTCCCAGTCCTCCTCAATTCATGAATTCTTTGGCCCAACAGTTTAAACGCCTTCATTAGAACGGCAATAAACAGCAACATCAAAGGCAGACCGCCCCACACGCCCATTGAAAGGTAATCATTGGTAAGATCGGTTTGGTCGCTGCTCCAGCCAACGCCGTATGCTATCCAGTGACGCGTGTAATCCGTACCCACCAGCCACCACTCATCAATGTATTTCAAGGCGGCAGTAATCAGTTCCGCCCGGTGCCATCCCGTGCTTCCGCCCGCCAAGTCAATTCGCGCCATCAGATACCAAACGGGTGCTTCCATGATGAGATGCAACGCCACGATTGCAAAAAGGACGACCATTCGGATCCATCTCACACTCTTGCGAAAACGCCAGAGCGCCAGCGCCATCAATCCCGAAAGCAGAGTCATTATCGGTCCGCTCGAAGCGGAGCTAAACACTATCGTCCCGCACGCCGCCGCACCGGCGGCAGCCAAGCGTGGATTCGAGGAGCGCAGTGGCACCAATAGGAGAAAAACAGTGGCACCAAACGTTCCGGCAAGGATTGAATGCAAAAATGGCCCCATGGCTCGGAGCCGCCCCCCCCGCACTTCAACCTCGTGGATGCCACCCGCGATTGCACCATAAAAGTTTCGAGCCGACGCCTTTTCCAGGAGTAAGAGTGCGGCAAGCGGGATCACCACTAAAGCCAGACATTTGATAAACCTCAGAAAATCCGACTGGTTCCTCAGATAAGAACGAGCATAAAGATAAGCGCCAAACGCGTCATATGCCAGTGATAATCTGATTGTTATGGGGTTGTAATCCCTCGCACTATGGAAGAAGCCGCTCAAGACTGCCCAGCACATCCACCCCACCACCAAAACATCCAGTGATTGACGGGAGGACAAGACAATTCGTCGTTCGTACGTGGCCCGGATCAAACCGGCGAGGATCACCAGCTTGGCAACTGAAAACGTGACGCCAACCTGAATCACGGCCACATTCTGAAAGTGACACACGGCAACCAGAAGCGGCGCAAAAGCATAGCGGCGCGGCAGCGTAAACTGGGCTGCCAGAAGGGCCAGGCAAAGAAGGAGAAAAATGGGACTCATGAGGGGAAACGGCCGGCACTTCCTGACCATTACCATTCAGATTCAGAACAGCCACCAATGGACACGAATGAACACAACCAACGATGCACGCGTACGGTGGCTTGCGGCGTTATCAGCCACTAAATAGAGTTCTTCCAGGATTTCAGTGAGTGACGACCCGTTTTCAGTCGGCATACAAGCTCGTGTGAGCCACTACTCGCTTGAGGTCTGAAGGGCAGTTAAATAGCCGGGTGGTGCGGACACACCCCTTGGCCTAATGGGAACGCGTTCGTCAGAAGCTCGCAAACCGAAGCCCCCTCGGAGCCTTGTAGAGCGCCTGGACTTGGGTGGCGGATAACCCCACCGCATAGACCCTCACCTCGTCAATTAACCCTTTAGCGAACTCATCCGGCAACCCGCTCGCCCCGATGTAAAATGGTTGGGCATACCGGATAATGTTGCCGCTTTGGGGGGCACTGCCTTGATTCACGCCGTTGACGTAAATCCGTACCGCCGCCCCATCATAGACGCCCACCACATGCACCCAATCCCCATAATTCACAGCGACCGAGGAACTGACGTTCACGCTGGTTCCTCCGGAGTTTACGAGTTGGAACTGCGGACGCCACTGGTTAGTGGAAACCGAGCCGCCAAAAAGGTGCCACGAGAAATAGGGCGAGGTTGATGTACCGACCGCTGACACCTTGGCGACAAGCTGCTGCCAAGTGCCTTGGTCTTGCAATTTCACCCAGGCTGCCACGCTCATCGCACTGCCATTGATGTCTAGCTCAGGACTGTTCGGCGCGTCGGCGCGGCCACTCACGCCATCGAGCAAAAGGCTGGCGCCATAATTTCCGGCGGTGGACCATGTTGCCCCGCTCCGTAAGGTGAGAGTATTGGTGGACACGCTGTCCGCCGCCACGGTGCCGGTTCCCTCCTTGAAATTCCATTGAGCAACCGGTCTTGGCAACGCCGCTGCCGCATTGCTAACCGTGATGACGTTTGTTCCGCTCCAATTCGTGTTGCCCGCGCCGTCACGGGCTTGCGCGTAAATCCTGTACAAACCGTTCGTTACCGTGGTGGAATCCCAGTTTTGGGCGTAGGGAGAAGATATGTCATCGGCTACTTGCGTGTCGTTGACAAAGAATCCCACTCCAACGACGCCAACATTATCGCTTGCAGTGGCGGTCAAACTTACCGTGTTGCTCACCGTCACCCCGTTGGCCGGCGCGGTCAACGTCGCTGCTGGCGGTGTTGTGTCTGCAGCCGCAGTTGTGAAGGTGAAATCTCCCGACGTGCGCGTGTTGCCCGCCGCATCCGAGGAACGGACTCGATAATGATAGACTGTATTCGGCATAAGACTACCGAGCGTAATACTGTGATTCAGCCCGAGGGACAGATTGGTGACTGAAGAACCATACGTCGTCGTCGTTCCATACTCGACCACGCTGTTGGCCGCTTCGTCCGTCGTCCACGCAATCACGGCGCCGATCGAGGTTACCGAAGAAGAACTGAGATTGGTTATCACGGGCGGCGTTGTGTCGGCGGTACCCCCATATTCATACGCCCCTCGGTCCCATACTCCATCTGCCCCGCGCACGTTGCCATCCCGGTCCACGTTGTAAGGTGGTGGCAGCGCGATCCCGGCGGCGGTGGCTCGCGCCAGCCGGAAATCTCTGGCGGCGTAGTTGACAAATACGCTGCTCGTTTCGGTTGAATTGTTGCCAAACGTCCCGACACCATTGTAGCCGCTGTTGACGCAATTGACAGCGATATTGTTGCTGGCCACATTGCCAGAACCTCCAGAATTAGGAAAGTGAACAAGTACACTGTTGTAGGCATTGTCTACGAAAGTGTTGTTGAAAACCTTGATGTTGTAGTTTTCCCAGCCCGCAGCGATAGCGCCATCTCCCATTTGCCAGTCTTCAAAAATGTTGCCGTAGATTGCCGCTCCTTGCGTATAGGCAATGGCTATGATTCCAGTCCCACCAGTCAATACGCGACACGAGTGTTTGAAATGGCAGTAACGGACGGTGGCAACAGAACCGGGAGTGTCATGGTAGAAAAGATTTACGTTCTCGGAATGATAGTTGGACGATCCGCTTGTATCTGATGATGCACAATATTCAATTATTGGGCTTGCTGTATTACGAACATAATAGGGATTGCTGCCGCCTTTGATATACATGCGTGAAAACACATAGCCGGTATTTCGAGCAGAGCTAAATGTGTCCGTATCTATGGCGTGCACCCGTACTCCAGTGGTGGAGGGTAGTCCAATTATGGCATCA
>CAYIOH010000248.1:0-6455 GCA_964364975.1 uncultured Bifidobacteriaceae bacterium | reverse complement strand
CGTGCTCAACGAGGACCGCACGGTGGAAAGCCGCCAGCTCGTGGAAAAGTTCGTGAACACGCAAACGTTCCGCGTCGTGGGGGAGGTGCGGAGCATCGAAGCATTGTCCGCGGCCATCCGCGAGGGCAAGGCTTATGTGGGGCTGCAAATTCCGCCGGGTTTCACGCGCGATCTGCATGCGGGTCGGGGCGCGCAAGTGCAGGTGCTGATTGACGGTTCGAGTTCCACGATTGCGCTGCAGGCGCTGCAAACTTCCATGGGGTTGGCCTTGCGCGAGTCATTGCTGACGACGATGAAGGAGGCAGGGCGAAGAGAGATGCCCATCGAGGTGCGTCCGCAGATTTTGTACAACCCGACGATGAAGAGCGCGAATTTCTTCGTGCCGGGCGTGATGGGTATTGCGCTGCAAAACGCCACGGTGTTTGCCACGGCGCTGTCTTTGGTGCGCGAACGCGAGCGCGGCACGCTCGAGAATCTGCTGGTGGCGCCACTGTCGCGCTGGGGTTTGATGCTCGGCAAGCTCACGCCGTATCTTTTGATTTCGATGACCATGGCGACGTGCATTTTCCTGGTGGCGCGCTGGGTGTTCGGCATCCCGATTCGGGGTGACGTGAGCGCGTTGTTCCTGGCCACGTTCCTATACGTTTTCACGCTGCTGAGTCTCGGGCTGCTGATCGCCGCGCGCGCGCAGAATCACATGCAGGCGCTGCAAATGACGATGGCGCTCCTGCTGCCGGCGGTGTTCTTCTCGGGCTTCATTTTCCCGATCGAGACGATGCCGAAGTTTTTTCAACTCCTCAGCACGTTGATCCCAGCGACTTATTTCATCGGGTTGATGCGCGCCATAATGTTGCGCGGCGCTGGTTTTGCGGATTACTGGCAGTACTTCGTGATTCTGGCGGCGATGGGTGGGGTGCTGTTTAGCCTGTGCGCGCTGCGGTTCAGGCGGAAGATTGCGTGAGCGGAGTTGCAAGCCTGGCCGGGCGGAAGGGCAAACCACGGTTCATCACTTGCCCGGCACCGCCATTTGCCAGCCTTCGCGCAAAAGCTTCTTCATCGCCTCAAGTTCGGAGTGATGCGCTACTTCCTTCGCGAGATTCGCATACTCGAACGGATCGTGGTCGTGGTCATACAACTCCGCGCTGCCGTCAGGCCACTCCGTGTAACGCCACCGTCCGTCGAACACCGTCCGCCCCATTCTGGTTTCGTCGAGTTTTAGCGTCGCCTTGATGTTGCTGCTGCGGCTGACCGCGGTAAACACCGCGCGCTTCCAATCGCGACGTGGATTGTCCAGCAGCGGCGCGAAGCTTGTGCCTTCGAGCCCACCGGGAATTTTTAGTCCGCAGAGTTCGGCGAGCGTCGGGTAGAGATCCACCAGTTCCACGAGCCGGGTCGAGGCGCCAGGTTTCCGGCCCGGCGCGGCGACGATAAGTGGCACGCGGGTCGTCTCCTCGAACAGACACATCTTGTGCCAGAGCCCCCCGTGCTCGCCGAGATGATAGCCGTGGTCGCTGTGGAAAACGACAATCGTCTTGTCCCAAAGTTTCAAGCGGTCGAGCGCGCCGAGCAACACGCCGACCTGCGCATCCATGAAACTGACGTTTGCGTAGTAAGCTGCGATGGTGTCGCCGGGGCGATTTTCGGGAAACTTCGTGTCGCCGAGCCGATAAGTGAGCGCGAGGTCGGGAATGTTCGCCAGGTGCTCGGGCGGACCGTAACGCGGCTTGAGCTTGTCTGGCTCGTACAGCGCGAAATATTTTTCGGGTGCGATGTAAGGCGTGTGTGGCCGGCGAAATCCTGCGGCGACAAAAAACGGTTTCCCCTCCTTTACGCATTGCTGCAGAAGTTCAACCGCCTTGCGCGCAACGAATCCATCCCAGGTATCTTTGTCGTCCGCGTGGAGGACAACCCCTGCGGGACCTTGCCGGCGCAGGATTTGTTCAGCAGGTGGTCTTTTCGCCTGGCTCGTCTCGCGAATGTCCGTATCCCATGAACGCGGGTCCTCAAAATCGTCGCCGGTGTGGTAAATCTTTCCGACCTTGATGGTGTGGTAGCCCAGTTGTCGAAAGCATTCGGGCATGAAAACCGCGTCCTTCAGGAACGTGCGAGGCGGCGTTACGTTGTCCACGATGCGGGTGGTGTCGGGCCGGCGGCCGCTGAGGAACGAGGCGCGCGAGGCGTTGCAGACCGGGTAATTGCAATAGGCGCGGTCAAAGCGCACGCCGCGGGCCGCGAGCCGGTCAAGGTTCGGCGACTTCGCCACTGGATCGCCGTAGCAACCGAGATCGTTGTTCAAATCGTCGGAAACGATGTAGAGCACGTTTAACCGTTGCGAGGTCGCGTTGGTTGCTGCGAACGCGGTGAACGCTGCAAGCAAGATTGTGGCGAAAAAGCATGGTTGCATGCGCAGAGGGTCAATAGCATCGGTACTTGGGTCAAGCTTCGCGTTTGGGGCCGAAACAAAAGCGAGCCGGCCATATCCTTCGGACGGGCTGATGAAATGAACAAAGAAATCTCAGTTGCAATGCGGCGGTCTGCGACCCTGCGACTGCACGTCACTGCCGCGGCGGAAGGGTCGGTGCGGGCGGGCCATCCTTGGGTGTTCTCCAACAGTGTGCGGGAACAAAATCGCGCCGGCATGGCGGGAGAACTCGCGGCCATCTTCGACCGGAATGACAGATTTCTCGCGATTGGATTGTTTGATCCCGATTCACCGATTCGAGTGCGGGTGCTGCACGTCGGGAAACCATTGACCATTGACGCGGAATTCTGGCGGGCGCAGTTGGACACAGCAGTGAGGCGACGGGATGGATTGTTTGACGAACGAACGACGGGTTATCGTCTCATCAACGGCGAGAGCGATGGCTGGCCAGGGTTGGTGCTAGATCGTTACGACACAACGCTCGTGCTGAAGATTTACACGGCGGCGTGGTTGCCGAGGGTGGAGGAAATTACTCCACGAATTCAAGAACGGCTGAAGCCGGAAAGGGTGGTACTGCGACTGAGCAGAAATATCCTGAGCGATGCAAAGAATATGTCGGGTCTCGAGGATGGTCGGGTTTTGATCGGAGACGGGTTGGAAGCCTGTCCTACGTTTCTCGAAAGCGGACTGCGGTTTGAAGCGGATGTGTTGCGTGGGCAAAAGACGGGGTTCTTCCTCGATCAACGGGAGAATCGGCGGCTCGTGGAATCGCTGGCGTGTGGGCGGACGGTATTGAACACATTCAGTTTTTCCGGCGGGTTTTCGGTTTACGCCGCGCGGGGCGGGGCAAGGGTCGTGACCGACCTCGACATCAGCGCGCACGCGCTGGCGGCGGCGGAACGGAATTTCAAGCTGAACCAAACCGAACCAGCGGTCGCCCGCGCTCTTCACGAGTTGGTGCGGGCCGACGCGTTCGAATGGCTCGCGGGAAACTCGCGGCGCAAATTCGATTTGGTCGTGCTCGATCCGCCGTCGCTGGCAAAGCGCGAGGCGGAACGGGCGGGCGCGATTCGCGCGTATGGCAAACTGGCAGAGTCGGGCCTCAAGCATCTTCTGCCCGGCGGCATTCTCGCGGCCTGCTCGTGCTCGGCGCACGTGACGGCGGAGGAATTCTTTGGTGCGATCCGGCAAAGCGCGGCGAAGTCGGGGCGTAAGTTTATCGAACGGCGGACGACGCGGCACGCGCCGGACCATCCGGTGACTTTCCCCGAGGCGGAGTATTTGAAGGCGATCTATTTGCGGCTCTCGTAATCACCCTCGCTCTCCTCGTCCTCGGCTTCGTTTTCGATTACGAGGAGGAGCGTGGATCAGAACAAACTGTTCGCCAGGACGCCGACAACGCTCAGCGGGCCCTGGTCTTCCAAGCCTTCGGTGGCTTTGTCCATCTTTTGCAAGGTCAGCTTGGCGTTCTTGTAAAATTCCTGGTCGTTGACGAGTTTGCCGACCGTGCCTTGGCCCTGATTGATCTTCTCCAGAATCTCCTTGAGGTTCGTCATTGAGGCGGTTGTTTCCGTGTACAGTTTTTCGTCTTTCACGAGTTTGCCGAGTGAGCCTTCGCCTGCGTTCACGCCGTCAATGATTTTGCGCGCGTCGGCGAGCGTGAGTTTGATGTCATCGCTGGTGGACTGGAGGTTGGAAACCGTGGTGAGGGCGGTGTTGTAGAGGGCGTCGTCGTAGATGAGCTTGCCGATGGCGCCCTTGCCTTCGGCGATCTGGGCGGACATGGATCGGAGGTTGGCGATGGTGGCGGTAAGCGGGCCGCTGTTCTGTTTCAGGAAATCCGTGAAGGGGCCCAAAAGGTTGTCAATTTTGTCGCCGGAAAAACTCTTGGTGAGGTTTTCGACGCCGGACGCAACGTTGTCGAGCTTCTGCATGATGGCGCTGAGGTCGGGTTGCTCGGTGCTGTTTAGGATCGTGTTGTCCGTGGCCAGCGGCGCGGACGGTGAACCGAAGTCGAGCGAAACAAAATTCTGGCCCATTAGGCCGGCGAACTTGATGGTGGCGGGGCTGTCAGTTTTCACTCCTGCGTTGGCGCGCAGCTTCATGGTGACCATGACCTTGTTGGTCGTGAGGGTGATGGCTTCAACCTTGCCGATTTCGACGCCCGCCATTTTGACACGGTCGCCAATTTTCAATTCCTGCGCGGTGTTGAAAAGCGCGTTCAGACGAAGGCCGCGCTGGAAGCGGTCAAGGCCACCGACGATGAACATAATGAAGAAGGCGGCGATTACGATGAGGGCCACAAACAGGCCGAGACGGGTTTCGAGGGTGTTTTTCATGGGATATTTTCGCGTTTGAAATCGGGTTGAAGGAATTGGCGGATGAT
The DNA here is from genome assembly GCA_964364975.1 of uncultured Bifidobacteriaceae bacterium. Taxonomy (GTDB): domain Bacteria; phylum Verrucomicrobiota; class Verrucomicrobiia; order Limisphaerales; family JADLHS01; genus JALOTT01. Next base: position 1,647 of record CAYIOH010000248.1, on the reverse strand, counting down.
GGGGTTTTGGCTGCGTTTGATTTCGTCAGGCGCGCCGATGGCAATGATCTGGCCGTCGTTGATCACGGCGATGCGGTGGGCCACGCCGAACGCAAGGTCGCGGTCGTGCGACACAACGAGCGAGGTGACGCCAATGCGTTGGTTCAGGTTCAGAATTTCCTCACCGATCACGACGGCGGAGAGCGGGTCGAGTTCGCTTGTCGGCTCATCGTAAAGAATCAACTGCGGCTCAATGACGAGCGCGCGGGCGATGGCAGCGCGCTTCTTCATACCGCCAGAAAGTTCATTGGGCAATTTATCCTGAGTGTCCTTGAGACCGACGACTTCGAGTTTCTCAGCGACAATTCGGGCGATTTCATCGCGCGGTTTCAGGCGGTGCTCGCTAAGATAGAGCCCGACGTTTTCGCCGACCGTGAGGGAGTTGAGGAGCGCGCCGGATTGAAAAACCATCGCCATGCGGTACTTATCGGCGACATCGTCGGCTTGAACGGATTCGCCGTTGATGAGGATTTCTCCAGCGTCCGGCGCTTCGAGGCCGATGATGTGTTTGAGGAGGACGCTTTTGCCGCTGCCGCTCGGTCCAATGATGACGAAGATTTCGCCGGGCCGCACTTCGAAGTCGAGACCCTTGAGCACTTCCTGCTGACCGAAGCTGCGGCGCAGCCCGCGCACTTGGACGCTGACCCCGTGTTGGTTTTTGAACGGAGTGCTCATCAGTCAAGGAGGATACGGGTGAGCGCAAAGTCAAAAATGACGATCAGGATGATGGAGTTGACGACGGCCTTGGTCACGGAGCGGCCGATGCCGCGTGGACCGCCGATAGTCACCAACCCTTGATGGCACGAAACGATGCCGACGATCCAAGCGAAGCAAAAGCTCTTGAAGACGCCGTTGGTGACATCTTTGAGTTCAACTCCTGTCCTGAGATCGGCAAAGAATGCCTGGAAAGAAATATCAATCTGCCCCGTGACCGTTGCCACCACGGCACCGCCCAGCCAGCCAACGAGGATGGCAAAAATAACGAGCATCGGCAGCGCAAACACAATGGCGACGATGCGGGGCAACACGAGATAATGGACGGGGTTGATGTTCATTGTGCGCAGGGCGTCAATTTCCTGATAGACGCGCATGGAGCCGATTTCGGCGGCCATGGCCGAGCCAATGCGCCCGGCGATTAGGATGGCCATCATGATGGGAGCGAGTTCGCGGGCGAGCGAAACGCCGACGAGACCGCCAACATAACTGTGGAGGCCACGTTCGACGAGCACAGGGCCGGTTTGCAGGGAAAGCACACCGCCGATGAAAAAGGAGAGCACGCAGACCATGAGCAGGCTGGCGTTGCCAATCTCAAAGAGCTGATCGGTAACCTTCTCGCGCTGCCGCCAGGTGAGCGGCAGCGCCAGTAGCGTGCGCCATAACAGCATCACCATTTCACCGATGTTCTGAAACATGTTCGGAGTCTTTCTGCGATTTCGTAAGCGGAAGGTAAAACACACGCCAGTGTTTGGCTTTCGCATCGGATTGATACTTGAAAAGGCCAAACAGGAGCGAGCACTTTTTGGACGCAGGCGAGGTTTCGCGCCGGTAGAGATTCCAGAGGAGCGACTGACTGGTGTTGCCGGTCTTGGGATTCTTTTCCGCGCGCCA
>CAYIOH010000247.1:0-6477 GCA_964364975.1 uncultured Bifidobacteriaceae bacterium | reverse complement strand
CGGCATCGCGTTCTTCGGCTTGTTCCAGGCCATCTTCATGGCCAACGCGGGCGGCGCGTGGGACAACGCCAAGAAAATCGTCGAGGTTGACCTCCGCCAGAAAGGCACCGAACTTCACGCCGCCACCGTCGTCGGCGACACCGTGGGCGATCCGTTCAAGGACACCTCGTCCGTGGCGATGAACCCGGTAATCAAGTTCACCACGCTCTTCGGTCTGCTCGCCGTGGAAATCGCGGTGACGATGACGAACCAGAGCCTGAAGACCGGCATTGGCGTGTTCTTCTTCGCCGTCGCGCTAATCTTCGTCTATCGCTCGTTCTACGCGATGCGGATTCCGGAGGAAGATACGGCCGGGACGGACGGCAATTTGGTCCTGCCGCACAACGTGCATGGCGCGACGGGTGATATGGCCAAGAAGTAATCCCGTTTTTCAATCTCAACGCCCTTCCGGCTCAACCGAACCGGAAGGGCGTCGTGTTTTTGGATCTCGTCCGGAAGCTTCACTTCGTTCCAGTGCCGGCGCAGAATCCGGCGATTTCTTTTGATGCCGGTCCCTTGGAAAGGCAGAGTGGGTGAGTTGGCCACAGGCTGACTGGCATCTCGGGTTGGAAATTGACAGGACATTGTTTATGAAACACCTCATGCTTTTCGTCGAGCCATCCGCTGCCCAGATCAACATCTTCAGCCAATTCACCTTGCCTCGCTTGGGAAGCTTCATCCTTGCCGGCTTGGTGGAGGATCGTTCCTCCTGGAACGCCCGGGTGTTCGTCGAGGGACGGAAACGTTTTGATTTGTCGGCCTGGATCGTCGAGCACGGTCGCCCCGAAGTGGTGGGCATTTCGACGATCACAGCGACGGTAAAACGCAGCTACGAGATCGCGGACGATTGTCGCTCCCGGGGCATACCGGTCATCCTGGGAGGACCTCATGTCACCTTCCTCCCGGACGAGGCGCTTGCGCATGCGAAATTCGTCGTGCGGGGAGAAGGCGAAGGAGCCATGAGCGCGCTGTTGGATGTCTGGAGCGAAGGATATGAAGAAGCAACGGACGCCCGCTACGCTGCGGTTCCGAACTTCTCCTGGAAGGATGCCGCGGGCGTCATTCGGCATAATGCCGTGGCGCCCTGGATCACCGACCTCGATGCCCTTCCCGTGCCGGATTTCTCCTTGGCCGGCGGAACAGCCGACTGCGTGATCGGGCGCAAGAAGACTGTGATGGTGCAGACGTCCCGTGGTTGCCCGTTTGACTGTTCGTTCTGTTCAGTGACAGGCATGTTCGGGAAGAGATTCCGGCATCGCTCAGTCGATGCCGTTCTGAAGGAACTCCGTCGCTACGACACCAGGGACCACTTTGTCTTTTTCAGCGACGACAACTTCACGGCGAACAAGCGCCGCGCCCGGGAGCTGATCGAGGCGATGATCGCCGAGAAATTCCGCTTCCAGTGGTCCACTCAAGTGCGTGCCGATCTCGCCCGCGATCCGGATCTGGTGCGCCTTATGAAGCGCGCGGGCTGTCATACGGTGTTCATCGGCTTTGAATCGGTGAATCCGCAAAGCCTCGCGGAGATGAAGAAGTCCCAGAACTTGGAGGATATTCGCCAGGCCGTCCGTATTATTCACGAAGCACGCATCCACATCCACGGCATGTTCGTGTTCGGCTTCGATGGGGACGACTGGGACACGGCCGTTGGCACCGTTCGTTTCGCCCGCCAGATGAAGCTGACGAGCGTGCAATTGCTGGTCCTGACTCCGCTGCCGGGGTCGGAACTCTACGAACGCCTGCGGGCCGAGGGGCGGATCATCTCCTTCGACTGGAATCTCTACGATACGCATCACGTGGTTTACCGGCCCGTGGGTTTCACTCCTTTCGAGCTCCAGTGCGCCCAGGTGTACGGGCATACACAACTGTATACCTTGTCGGAAGGCCTTCGAAAACTGGTCATCGGTAGATGGGTGTCGGCAGGCTTGTCGTTCTATGCGTGGAAGATCAACCGGGACTGGCAGAAGGGCAATCAACCGTATCTTCGTGAGTTAAAGGCCGATTCCCGCCCTCTCGCCCCTGCCGGCAATGGGGTCTCCTGCCCGGCGTCGGCGGCAGAGGGTGGTTGGGTGGACGTGAGCCGAAGGCCGGCTTCCGCTCTGCTTGGCCGCGACTGCGCCTCGCCGCCTGCCCGGTGCGCTCCCCTGTGAACGGGTTTACATTCACCGGTTTCTGGAAACGCGGCGCGTCTATGCGTCGGCGAACTTCCCCGACCTCCACCAGACCCCGGCGCGGGTGTGGAAGACGACCTTGCCGGATAATACCAGCGTGACGAATGAGTTTTATCTGACCGGTCTGCTCAAAAAACTCCGGCGCCCGCACCTACCCGGTGGAATACACCTACGATCACGCGGGGCGGTCCTTGTCCGTGGCGAGATACTTCAGGTAGGGCTTGCCGTTTTTCTCGAACCGTGCGGCCTCAATGCTTTGAAGGTCGGCAAGGTCAAACAGCGAATCGTGTTTTTGGATCTCGTCCGGAAGCTTTGCTTCGTTCCAGTGCCGGCGCAAATTCCGGCGATTTCTTTTGATTCCCATCCCTTGGAAAGGCAGACTCGGCGAGTTGGCCACCCCGGCGAGGACGACCTTTTATGCAAGAACCATCCGCCATCCGCAAGATCGCGTTCCTCGGCGATTATCTGCCGAGGAAATGCGGCATCGCCACGTTCACGACGGACTTGTGCTGCGCGGTGGCGGCGGAGTTTCCGACGATGCAGTGCCTAGTCGTGCCGGTCAACGACGTCGCGGGCGGCTACGATTATCCGGCGGAGGTGCGCTTCGAGATTGCGGAGCAGGACCTGCCGTCCTACCTGCGCGCGGCCGATTTCCTGAACATCACGGACGTGGACGTGGTTTGCGTGGAGCATGAATTCGGCATTTTCGGCGGGCCGGCGGGCAGTCATGTGCTGGCGCTGCTGCGCGAACTGCGGATGCCCATCGTCACCACGTTGCACACGATTTTGCGCGAGCCCAACGCGGAGCAACGGCGCGTCATGCGCGAGTTGATCCGGCTTTCGACGCGGCTGGTGGTCATGACTGAACGGGGCCAGGAATTGCTGCGCGAAGTCTATCACGCGCCAGCGGCCAAGCTTGACCTCATTCCGCATGGCATTCCCAACATGCCGTTCGCGGACCCGAATTATTTCAAGGACGAGTTCGGCGTGGCGGGCAAACAGGTGTTGCTCACGTTCGGTCTGCTCTCATCGAACAAAGGAATCGAATATGCGCTGCGTGCGCTGCCGGACATCATCCGGGAATTTCCCGCGATCGTTTACATCGTGCTAGGCCAGACGCATCCCAATCTGTTGCGAGACGAGGGCGAAGCATATCGCCTGGGCCTGGAGCGGCTGGCCAAAGACCTGGGCGTTCAGAAGCACGTCGTGTTCTTCAACCGCTTCGTCGAACTGGAGGAATTGATGCGGTTCATCGGTGCGGCGGACATTTACCTCACGCCCTACCTGACCGAGGCGCAAATCACTTCGGGCACGCTGGCCTACGCGTTCGGCGCGGGCAACGCCGTGGTGTCCACGCCCTACTGGCACGCGGCGGAATTGTTGACCGCGGAGCGTGGCAAGCTCGTGCCGTTCCGCGACGCCAAGGCCATCGCGGTCGCCGTGGTCGAGTTGCTGCGCGACGAACCGTTGCGCCACTCGATGCGCAAGAACGCCTACAAGCTGGGGCGCGACATGGTGTGGAGTTGCGTGGCGCAACTCTATGCGAAGTCATTCGAGCAGGCGCGACAGGACCACAGCTTCGTGGGACGAAGGTCGTCGCCCATCAAGACGCTCGACGAACAGCCCGGACAGTTGCCGGAGTTGAAGCTGGATCATCTGTTTCGAATGAGCGATTCGACCGGCATCTTTCAGCACGCGAGTTTCACCGTGCCGAATTTCTCCGAAGGCTATTGCACAGACGACAATGCCCGCGCGCTGGTGCTGGCGTTGATGCTGCAAAAGTTGGGGCACGGTTCGCCGCAACTCGGTACGCGGGCCGCCACCTACGCGGCGTTTCTCAATCATGCCTTCGACCGCGAGCGCGGGCGGTTCCGCAATTTCATGAGTTTCGACCGTCGCTGGCTGGAGGAAGTCGGCTCGGAAGATTGCCACGGTCACGCCCTGTGGGCGTTAGGGCTGTGCGTGGGGCAGGCGGGTCAGGGCAGTTTTCAAATGCTGGCGGCGCAACTCTTCGAGCAGGCGCTGCCTGTGGCCGCCGGGTTCACGTCGCCGCGCGCGTGGGCGTTCACGCTCATCGGCATTGACGAGTACCTGCGGCGGTTCAGCGGCGACCGGCGCGCGAACCAGATTCGCGAATCACTCACGGCGAAACTCCTGCAGCGGCACGCGGACGCCGCCACCGAAGATTGGCAGTGGTTTGAAGACTCGGTCTCCTACACGAACGCCAAGCTGCCGCACGCGTTGATTCTCAGCGGACGCTGCCTGAACGACGTCGCGATGCTGGAAACCGGCCTCAAAACTTTGCGCTGGCTGATCAAGATTCAGACCTCCGATGCCGGCTCTTTCCGGCCAATCGGCTCGAACGGCTTTTTCCCGCGCGGCAAGCAACGCGCGACCTTCGACCAGCAACCCATCGAGGCGCAGGCCACGGTGTCTGCCTGCATCGAGGCGTATCATGCGACGAGCGACATGTTCTGGGTGGCGGAAGCGCGCCGTGCGCTCGAGTGGTTCCTCGGTCGAAATGATCTGGGCCTGGCGCTCTACGACGCGAGCACCGGCGGTTGTCGCGACGGTCTGCACGTGGACCGCGTGAGCCAAAACCAAGGTGCCGAGTCCACGCTGGCCTTCCTGCTCGCGCTCGCGGAAATGCAGGCGCTGCAAAACACCCTCACCAGCTTCAAAGAACCGCCGGGCGAGTAGCGCGGGCGTCCCGGCCGCCATGACCTCCAAACCAGAGAACAAGCCAACTGAGGCTTGCGCCAATGCGCCTCCACCAGATGAATGAAAACTGAGCTCGATCCCGCAGTCACAGCGACGCTGCTTTATCACGAGCAGACCAAGCATCATTTTCATCGCTATGCGAGGTCCGCCAGGTTCCTGGACTGGGCCAATCAGCCTAATCCATTCCGCTGCTATGAAGGAGTGACACCGAAAAGACTGCCGTTGCTGGAAAAAGACCCGGCGAGCGAGCACCTGGCTTTGTACGAAAGGAGCTGCAACGCCTGCCAGGATTTTACCCGCGAAACCATCGGCGCCTTGCTTGAGTTATCGCTCGGGCTTTCGGCGTGGAAGTCCATTCCGGGAAGCACATGGGCTTTGCGGATGAATCCTTCCAGCGGCAATCTTCATCCGACCGAAGCCCACCTTATCCTGCCGGCACTGCCCGGAGTCAACGCGGGCGTTTTCCATTACAACTCTTACCTGCACGCTCTGGAACCCAGAGCCGAAGTGCCCGAACCGCTTTGGCAGCACATCAAAGAGCATCTTCACACGGATGGATTCCTCGTCGCCTTGACCAGCATCTTTTGGCGGGAAGCATGGAAATACGGTGAGCGGGCTTTTCGCTACTGCCAGCACGACGTTGGCCATGCTATGGCGGCCCTCAGCTTCTCAGCCAATCTGCTCGGCTGGAAAGTCACCTGGCTGAACGCGGTATCAGACGGGGAGATTGCGAGGTTGTTGGGCTTCAATCAAACCCGGTGGCCGGAGTTCGAGCTGGAGCATCCCGAGCTGCTGTGTTTCGTCCACCGCAACGGGGAGCCGCAGATTCCGCGAGATCTGCCGTTCGAGATTGTATCGGAATTTTCCGGGCTGGAGTTCCAAGGAACGCCCAACCAATTGAGCAAGGATCATGTGGATTGGGACATCATTTCGCGTGTGGCGGAGGCGACGGCAAATGTAGGGCAGGCTTCCAGCCTGCCGGTTCACGGGGCGTCCTCGCCCCGTGTTTCGGACGGCAGGATGCCGCCCGCACTGGCAAACAAGATGTCCGCCCCACATTTTCAGACACGCTCTGAACCAACACGCCCGTTCTACTCGCCGACGGCTCACTCTGGAATCAGGGCCGCACAAATCATTCGCCAAAGAAGAAGCGCAGTGGCCTTTGATGGAGTCACCAGCATCACCAAGAACCAGTTTTGCACCATGCTTGACAAAACCCTTCCACGCGACGCCTGCGCACCTTTCGATCTTGGACTGACCGCCTCTTGTGTGCATCTGCTCTTGTTCGTCCACCGCGTCACGGGATTAGAACCGGGCTTATATTTCCTGCTGCGAGCGGAAAGGGATTTGCCCGCCTTGCAGTCCCGCAGTGCGGGATGCCATCGCCATTTCCTCTGGCGTCCCGTGGATGAAGCGCTGCCCTTGTATTTGCTCCAGGCCGGAGATTTTCAGAGCACCGCAACGTCGGTAAGCTGCCAGCAGTCCATTGCTGGCGACGGCGCTTTCTCTTTGGGCATGATCGCGCGGTTTCGGGAGGAACTTGAGA
>CAYIOH010000246.1:0-6512 GCA_964364975.1 uncultured Bifidobacteriaceae bacterium | reverse complement strand
TGCCACGAGGCGTTTTGCACTTTCCACCGCGCTTGCGACCGTTTCGTAACTGCGATAGGGCATGTCCGCCACGAGCAGCGAGTGCGGTCTGGCGCGGGCGGCGGCGCGAACGTGATGCTCCATCTCGGCCATCGTCACGTGCGTTGTGTCCGGGTAGCCGAGGACCACCATGCCGAGCGAATCACCGACGAGGATGAACGGGATGCCGACCTCGTCGAGCAACCGCGTCATGGGAAAATCATAGGCCGTGAGCGCGGCGATTTTTTCGCCACGCGCTTTCATGGCGCGGATGGCGTCGGTGGTTACCTTGGCTTGGCGCATGGCGGTACGTGGAGTCAAGCCGCGTTGAAACTGGCAACCAATTCGTCCGGCGACGCGGTGGCCGTGCCGACTTTGCCGACGACAATACCAGCGGCGTGGTTGGAAAGCATGGCGGCCTCAACCGGCGACGCACCGGCAGCAATTGCCAGCGTGAATGTCGCGATGACCGTGTCGCCCGCACCGGACACGTCGAAGACTTCCTGCGCCACGGTCGGGATGTGAAACGGTTTCTGGCCGCGTTGACACAATAACATGCCCAGTTCGCCCAACGTGATAAGCAACACGGCGGGGCGCAGCTCGTTCAACAGGCGCTCGGCGACCTGCATCAGGTTTGCGTCGGCGAGTGGATTATGGTTGCGCGTATCGTCGGCGAGCTTCGCCAGTTCAAACGCCTCTTTGCGATTCGGCGTGATGAGCGACAGGCCGGAGAGGTTGAGGTGATGGACGGGCTTGGGATCGAAGCTCAACCACACGCCCCGGTCGCGGCAAAGTGATTTGATTTCGTTGAGCAGCGGCTGCGTGACAACGCCTTTGCCGTAGTCGCAAACAATGACCGCCGCCGTCTCGCGGAGTTGGGCTTTGAGCGAGGCCAGCAACCGCCGGGAGAGCCGCGGGCTGAGTCCGTCGCGCGCTTCGCGGTCAATGCGAACGACCTGCTGCATTTGCGCCACGATGCGAGTCTTGACGCTGGTGGGCCGGGATTCGCTCGCGAGCAAGCCGCGACAGCCGATCTTTTGCTCGCGCAACAAACGCTGAAGTTGTCCGGCGGCGGAATCACGACCAATGGCGCCAAACAACTCCGTCGGGACCTTGAGCGCGGTGAGGTTGCGCGCCACGTTGGCCGCGCCGCCGGGCATGAAACTTTCGCGTGTGAAATCCACGACCGGCACGGGCGCTTCGGGCGAAATGCGCGCGACGCTGCCCCAGATGAACTGGTCGAGCATCACGTCGCCGACCACGAGGACGCGGGTCTGGCGCGCGGTGGCCAGCAGGCGGCCCACACGCGCGGCGGGCAAGGTTATCTTGCTCATGGTTCGGTTAACCACGGATTGACACGAATGAACATGAACACAGAAAACTACGAACGCAGCAAATTGCCAGCAAAAAGAACGCTGGCACGGGCCTGGCCTGCGGTTATGAAATCAGCGTTCGTGCCTTCGCCAGTGCCTCGTCCAGCTTGCTCGCGTCCTTGCCGCCGCCGCGGGCGTTGTCGGATTTGCCGCCACCTTTGCCGCCCACGATCGGAGCGATTTGTTGGATGAGCTTGCCGGCTTGGACTTTCGCGGTGAATTCGGGCGAGACGGTTACGATCAGCGCCACAGCGTTGTTGCCGCAGCCGCCGAGGACCACCACCCCTTTGAACCGGCCTTTCAACGAATCGGCAATGGCTTGGAGAAAATCGCCGTCGGCATCGCCGAGGTTGTGCGTGATGAGTGGAACGCCGTTCACGGTTTGCGCCGAGCCGAGCAATTCGCTCGCGGCGTTCGACGCGTTGCGCAACATCGCGAGCTTCACTTCCTTCTCCAGCTTCTTCTGCTGTTCGAGCAAGGCTTCAATCTTCTTCTCCAGTTCGTGGACGGGCGAATTCACCTTGCTGGCGACGTTCTTGATCAACTCGCGATCCAGCTTCATCACGTCGTAGGCGGTAAGCCCGGCGATGGCTTCGATGCGGCGCACACCGGCGGCGATGGCGTTCTCGCCGACGATGCGGAACAAACCGATCTCGCCGGTAGCGCGCGTGTGCGTGCCGCCGCAGAGTTCCATCGAATAACCGTTCAACTCTCCTGCCCCGCCGCCGATCTGGACAACGCGGACGGTGTCGCCGTACTTGTCGCCGAAGAATTGCATCACGTCCTTGCGCGATTTCACGTCGGCGTACGGAACTTCCGTCCACGAGACGCCGGCGTTTTCGACGATGCGTTCGTTGACGAGTTTCTCGATGTCAGCGACCTGCGCGGGCGTGAGCGGCGCGCTGTTGAAGTCGAAGGTCAGCTTGTCCGGGCCGACGAATGAACCTTTCTGCGACGCTTCCTTGCTCACGACTTCGTGCAACGCCCAATGCAGCAAATGCGTCACCGAATGATGCCGTTCAATCGCACGGCGACGATTCGCGTCCACCGACAAAGTAACCGTGCTGCCGGCGACAGGCGCAGTTTCAAGTTTCAAGTTTTCAGTTTCAAGCAGGTGCAGCCACGTATTGCCGGATTTCTGCGTGTTGACGATACGCCAGAGTTGGCCACTGACGCTTAACTCGCCGGTGTCGCCGACCTGACCGCCCATCTCGGCGTAGCAGGCGCTGGTGTCGAGTATGACAGCGGTCTTGTCTTTCATGCTCACGACTTCGACGACCCTCGCGTCTGCCTTCAGCGTTTCGTAGCCGACGAATTTCGTGGGCAGGGTGGTCTCGATTTGCGAGAGGGAAATGACTTCTTTCTTCTGCGCAGCGCGGGCGCGGGCGCGCTGCTCTCCCATCAACTTTTCAAAACCGGCGGTGTCCACGGTCAAACCGCGTTCGCGCGCCATCAACTCGGTGAGGTCGAACGGGAAGCCGTAGGTATCGTAAAGAACAAACGCGGCACGACCGGGAAAAATGTTTGCGCTCTTTGCAAAGGCGTTTGCAATCTCAAGTTGCGAATTGACAGTTTTTTCAAAACCAGCAGCAGCAAATGCCTTCCCACCTCCGCGCACCAAATCTCCCAGTGGTTGTCTGACACCGTCATCCGCACGAAGCAGAAGTTTGCATTGATGCGCGAAGCTTCCCGGTTCAACGCCAAAAAACCTTGTGTAATCAATGTAGGCCAACTTGCCCGTTTCACTGACGAGCGCGGTGATCTCAGCATTTGTCCCTTCGATAAACCTACTAAAGTCATCGCCTGTTGTTGGCTGTGATTTACATTCTGAGGAGATGACTCCAAGAGTTTTTGCGGCAAACGCACCTACTTCAGCGAGTTCATTCAGTCGCGTTACCACTTTCTCAAAGACTTCGAGGCCGCCATCCAACGTCTTGTTAAACGCCTCTTCCTCAGTGCGGATGACTTCCTGCACGTGTTTCTTCTTGGCGCGGATTTCGGGGAAGACGTCGCCCATGGTGTGGGCGAGCACGTCCACGAGTTTGTAGAAGAAGGGTTCGTGAAAGCCGAGCGTGCGACCGTAGCGCACGGCGCGGCGCAGGATGCGGCGCAGGACGTAGTTGCGGTCGGTGTTGCCGGGCTGGATGCCGTCGGCAATGGCAAAGCTCAACGTGCGGATGTGGTCGGCAATGACGCGGAAGGCGATGTCTGTCGCAACCTGCTGGCTGTTCACTTCCTTGCCTATCGTTTCACGGGATGGCTGATCATCTTTGGTAGGTTCGATCCCGCTGATAATAGAACTTGCTACTTCCATTATTGCCTCTTCGAGCCGCGCGTTTCCCATGTCCCACGCAGTTTTCAAATACGGCTTCACAACATCCCCGAACTCTTGCACCGTTTCAGCGGCCCAAGCTTCGAAGTTTATTCCGCGGGCGATACGGGCTGTAGCGACTATGGCTAAGTCCTTCAAATTATCAGGATCCAAAGCAGGGGGACGGGCAGGTTCTGAACAACCACTGGGCAACGTACTACAGTATTTCTTCCCGCTCAGTTTTTCCAGCGCGTCGAAGATCGGGCGGAAGATGTCAGTTTCGTAGTTGGAAATCTTAGCGTTGGCAAAATCCTTCAGGCCCTTGGTGCCCTGAATGATGCTGGTGACGCGCTCGAAACCCATGCCAGTATCCACGTGCCGGGCCGGCAGCGCGGAATACGTCCCGTCGGGGCTCGCATTGAACTGCATGAAGACGAGATTCCAGATTTCGATGCAACGGGCGTCGGCCTTGTTGACGAGCGAGCCTTTCGTGTCGCCGGCGGGCGTGAGGTCCATGTGAAGTTCAGAGCATGGACCGCATGGGCCGGTTTCGCCCATCATCCAGAAATTGTCCTTCTTGTTGCCGGGGATGATGTGGATTCTTGGGTCGAGTCCCGCCGTCTCGAATTTCTTCGCCCAATACATCGCCCCTTCCTGATCGGCGACGTCGAAGGGAGAGGCGTTCGGATCGGGTGAAATGAAATCCTGCGATGTCATGGCCAGAACGAGGACCTGTTCCAGTTCCGTCCGCCACTTGGCTTCCCAGCCGGGTTCGCCGAGGTAAGGACAGCACACCGTGGCATACAGACGGTCGGCCGGAAATCCCCAAGCCTTCACGACCAGTTCCCACGCCCATTCAATGGCCTCCTTTTTGAAGTAATCGCCGAAGCTCCAGTTCCCCAACATCTCGAAGAACGTGTGGTGATAGGTGTCGAGGCCGACGTCTTCGAGGTCGTTGTGTTTGCCGGTAGCGCGAATGCACTTTTGGGTGTCAGCGGCGCGAGTGGGCAGGCCTTTGGCGATGGTGTCACCCCACCTGTCCACATCCGGTTTCTGTTCACCAAGGAAGATGGGCACAAACTGGTTCATGCCGGCGTTCGTGAAGATTCGAGAACCATCGCGAGATCGGTAATCGAGTGGCGAACTGCGAACAATGGTGTGCGACTTCGACTTGAAGAAGTCGAGAAACGACTGGCGGATTTGTGAACTGGTCATCATCACACATTGGACAGTAACGGCGCTCTGTGAGCACCGGGCGACGGTCATAGCCGCGCCACCGCAAACAAACAGATGAGAAGATTAGCCAAAGGCGGCGGCGCTAGGCGAGTGGAAGTTTTCACTGGCTGGTGGTGAATCAAAGCGCATGCGTCATGTTCGATGATGGTCTGTGCCTTGAGAGAAGACAGTTGCACCCACACCGGGCTATTTTCGCCTTCACTCAATCCGGTCAAGGTATGGCATGAATGGTGCGGTCAGGGATGCAGCGTTCTTTGGAACATTGAAACAGTTTTAACCCTGCTTTGTGCGTGATGCGAAACTCAGTCCGTGAACGGGAATAGTGCGATCAGGGGACACAAGCGGCGGTTGTGGCCGACAAGCCTTAAATGGAAGTCGAAAGCAACCCTGGCCGTCCCGAGTGTTGCATGAGTTCACAGGTAAAGTTCCAAACGGCAATAGCGGGGTTTTCATTTTCCGCATACCTCAACAGAACCCACCACCTGCTCCTGGAAAGGCGGGTGAAAACTTGGCCGTGCCCGGTCACAGATCGCGCCCGTAAGAATTCATGAACTCCCCCGCGCCCCTGGCCGGCACCGTGGTATTGGCAAGCAGGAAAATCAAACAGCAGTGTTTCATTTCGCAACAATGATCACGAGACAGAACAATAACGTGAAAAATGAAGAGTCGCCGTTGGTAAATTGAGGGCGGCGAGCTTCCGGGTGGCAGACAATAAATTCACAAAATATTCCTTGAACTTCGCGCGGGTCGGCGCGATGTACTGGCACAGAGCGTGCAAACAAACCGATGCGCGTCGTTCTTTGGCAAATCGGAATCAGCTCGGAAAGAACAGAATCAGATTTACCCTGCCCTGTTCGTGATCAGTAACCAACTCCTTGAACCGTAGTTAAACGATCCAGGGACCAAAGCTGTGGTTGTGGCCGACAGGCCTTAATTGGAAGTCGAAAGCAATCCGGCCGGTTCCACATGTTGTAAAACATGTTCAAAGGAATAGTTACACACGGCAAGGGTGGGGTTTTTTATTTCCGGCGTCCTCGTTCCCGTCCTCGATTTCCACACTGAGAACGAGGACGAGGAGGGTGCCGGACGCTCGCCATTTTGTTTTGGGAAACCAGCGCTTCAACTGTTACTGTCCCGCCATGGCGCGCGACGACTTGTTTTCAACCACTCCGACGCCGGAATCTGCCAGCCCGCAGCCGCACACGGAAGCGAATCCGCGCCACCAACCGCTCGCGGCGCGAATGCGTCCACGCAACCTGGACGAATTCGCCGGACAGTCGCACATCCTCGCGCCGGGCCAGTTGCTTCGCCGCGCCATCGAGGCCGACCGCATCCAGTCGCTGATTTTTTACGGGCCGCCGGGCACGGGTAAGACTTCGCTCGCGCACATCATTGCCCGCCAGACCCGAAGCAAGTTCGAGCGCCTCAGCGGCGTGGAATCCAACGTGGCCGACATGCGCCGCGTGCTCGCCTCCGCCGCCAACCGCCTCGAAAACACCGGCCAGCCTATCATTCTGTTCATTGACGAAATCCATCGTTTCAACAAGGCCCAGCAGGACGTGCTGTTGCCGGAT
>CAYIOH010000245.1:0-6520 GCA_964364975.1 uncultured Bifidobacteriaceae bacterium | reverse complement strand
AGCCGGCTTTGGAGATAGCTGCGTTTCGGTTCGTAGAGCACAATGCGATCATTCCGGATTTCCAGGCGGTTAAACGCCCCTCGAAACCAAGCGGACTTCCAGAGCGTGTGGTTCAAGAGGCCGATGAGCGGCGAGGTGGATAATGCCTCGCGTATTTTGAGACCGAGAAGATAGATCATGCCCCTGCGACTGTTCCCGGGATCGCCGCGCGGGGCGTCATCACTTTTGGGCCGAGAGGATTGCTTCAGGTCATCCGCAAAGTCGTTGCCCACGAAGCAACTTACCACCACGAGGCGGGGTTTCAGTCGGGGCACGAAATGCTCAGAGACATCGACGTATTGGTAAGTGCCCCATCCCGGGAAAGAGAGGTTTACCACCGATCCCGGCGGCTCATCCTAGCGCACGAGCGCAGCGAAGCGCTCGCTGAGTCAGTCCTCCAAGTCGACACCCCAGCCGAAAAAGTAGGAATCCCCCAAGAACAGGGTCGTTGGGAGGCGAGCGCGTCGAAATCAAGTTTTCGCTCGCGCAACCCCAGCGAATTCATGCGAAGGCCGACCTTGAAGTCCTTGCTAGTCAACGTTCCCGAGTAACCGGGTGGAAAGACATCAATCCACGGCGTCAGGGATGCCGCTCGGGTTTGGGGGCCAGAGTTCCCCGACGTGGCGTCCCGACTGAAAAGACCCGCAGAGCGATGTCCATCACGATGAGAGTCAGGCCCGTGGACACGAGCGCGATCATAACCTTGACGGCGAGCAAACGAAAACGCCGGCGCTTCACGCCAGCGTCGTTTGCCGATGAGCATTGACTTGTTGGCAACGATGAGACGCTAACCGAGCGGGAGCGAAAGTTCAAGGCAAAACCCCCGGGCCAACTCCCGCCGCCCTGATTCTGGCTGTGTCGGGAGTTGTGCCCGTTGCTCTCCCTACCACCGGGGACCAGTCGCCCATCACCACGCGGCGCGGTCGTCCTTACCGGATTCTCCCTGGCTTGATCTTCAGCCCTCGACTGTCACCCCTGGCGTAAAACCAACATCAGCATTCATCCGGTTGGAAAAGTATCTTGACAGGTCGGCACGTCGCGATTCAAACTTGTCGAGGATGCTAGGTGAAACGAAAGGCACCCAAACGCCGAGAATCGATCCTGATCGGGCGCCCATCTTCGTGGTAGGCACCGGCCGCTCCGGGACCACCCTGCTCAGGTTGCTGCTCAACGCTCACCCGCGCAACTACCTTAGGAAACGCTGATTAAAGACAGTTTTCCAATTTTCAGTTTTTGCTGGTTGAGAATGCGTCCACAGCGGCGGGAAATTGCGGCTGGCGGCTTGGGTTCGCAGGCCGGTTCCGGTTTTGTCGGGGGGGTTGGCCAGCTTTTTTCACCTGCGCAGCAGGCTTGGCGCGCGGATTTTCACGCCGTGGCCTGCCGCGCGCCGATCATCACGTTGGCCAGTCCAAAGAGCGTGTGGAGTTGATGCCCGTTTTTGGCCAGTCCTCGATAGCGCACTTTCCGGTGTCGGAAGAGGTTCTTGAGGATGTGGAAGGGATGTTCCACAAACGCTCTGACGGCGGCTTTGGCTTTCTCGGTCGCCTTGAGCGTTTCTTTCTCCGCGCCTTCGGCCATCGTTTTGATCTGGCCGCGTTTGCGGGCGATCTGCCAGTCCATCGGACGGTTCAGTGCCACGATCTCCGCTCGCTTCTCCACTCCGGTGTAGCCCGCGTCGGCGTGGACTTGCTTCTCCTGGCCGTGCAGCAGTTCCGCCGTTTTTGTGATGTCCGCGACGTTGGCTGCGGTGACCACAACAGGATGCACCAGCTTGCTGTCGCGATCCGCGCCGATGTGCGCTTTCATGCCGAAATACCAGTGGTTGCCCTTGCGGGTCTGGTGCATTTCCGGGTCGCGTTTCTTTTCCTTGTTCTTGGTGGAGGGCGGCGCGGCGATCAGCGTGGCGTCCACCAAGGTGCCTGCGCGCAGCAGCAGGCCCTGCGCGGTGAGGTCGGCGTTGATGGCGGTGAAGAGGCCCTTGCACAGGTCGTGCGTCTCCAGCAGGCGGCGGAACTTCAGGAGCGTGGTGGCGTCGGGCACGCCTTCGGCGCTCAGGTCGATGCGGGCGAATCCCCGCATCGCCTGGCTGTCGTAGAGGGCGTCTTCGAGTGCTTCGTCGGCCAGGCCATACCATTGCTGGAGAAAATACATCCGCAACATGCGCTCCAGTCCGACGGGCGGGCGTCCGCGTTCGCCCTTCGGATAGAACGGTTCAATGACCGCCAGCAGGCGCGGCCACGGAAGGATGTCTTCCATGCGCGCGAGAAATTTCTCGCGGCGGGTGATCTTCTTTTTATCGGCAAACTCGGCTTGGGAAAAACTCGGCTGGTGCGTCATGCCTTGAAGTTTAGGAATCCATGCAGTAACCGTCAGTAATAAATTGCAAAATGATTGGATTAAATCAGTGTTTCCCTTACCCACGAGGCGTCCTTTTACCTGGTCGGCTCCGGCTTGCCCAAGCAGCCCAGCGCATCCCAGTGGCTGGATCACTACACCCGCTCGCCCGAATTCGCCTGGCTGCGTCTGGAACCCGCGCAGGTGAGAGCCGAGCTTTCAGAAACGGAGGAGCCCGACGAGCCTAAGGCGGCCTATCGGGCGATCATGCGCCTGAAAGCCGCCGAGTTCGGACGCGTGCGCTATGGGGACAAGACGCCGCTCCACGCGGGCCAGTTGAGCCGCATCCTGCGCGACTTTCCGGAGGCCCACGTGATCCACGTGGTGCGCGATCCGCGGGCCACAGTGGCGTCGATGATGCGCATGCCCTGGGCCTTCTCCTCGGTGGGACTCAACAGCTTGTTGTGTCTGCGCTGCCTGCGAAAGGTGCAACCCTTTGCCCATCTGTTGCTCGAGATCCGCCTGGAGGACCTGATGGGCAATCTGGAGGTCAGCCTGCGCCGGGTGCTCGATTTTGTCGGCGAGGACTGGCACCCGGCCGTGCTGGATCACGTGAACCATGCCCCGCTCGACGACGTGCCGCCCTTTCCCTGGTTCGCAGCCGCCAAACGACCCGTGTCTGCCCAAGCCCAGATGGGCCGGCCGCTCTGGCTGGACCAGCTTGATCCGGCCTGGGTGCGCAACATCGAGCGCCTATACCGGGTCGAGATGGAGCGCTTCGATTACTCACCGGCCTCGCTCGACCGTGAGCCTTCCTTTATGGATCGCCAGCGTGCGCGAATCACAGACCTTCCCGAGTTCTACCGCTCCCTGGCTCATTGGTGTCGTTTGCTGCGCCTGACCCGCGGCCGGGTGGTGCCGGACCCACATAAGGTCATGGCCACCCGGGTACGCGGGAATCCCGCGGCCTGGCGCCTCTATCTGGATTTCGTGATGCCTCGTCTGCCTGGGTAGACGGAACCCCTACGCCCTGATTACGCGCAAAAGGGTCCGGGACGTTGCCTGGGAAAAAACACCCAGGGCCTGTCCACTGGGGCTACCCTTGCTTCTTAGGCGGGGTCTCCGTCGGGGAACAAACTGACAAACTGCATTTCGAGCGTTTTGAGGTTGCGGGCAAATCCTGCCTTGCCTATCCTGGATGCACATTGGTAGTTTTCAACTTAAAGAATGCTCTGAATATGCTCTCGATAAACACCGTCAAGCGCTGGAGGAAGAGGTTTAGCTGTGCGGCGGACCTCTGCGGCACGGGAGGCACGCTGTGCTACGTGCTCACTTTCGGTTGGGCGGTTCTGGTCGGTGGCCTTGGCTCGTCTTGCGCCGCTCGCGCAGCGGTGAGCGGCACGGATGGCATCGCTGCCGCCGCGGCTGGCGCGCGGGTCAGCATCCAGCCGTTCCCCTACGATCTGACGGCCGAGGCAGTGAGTAACGTGACTTCGATTGTTCGCGACAACGCCAATCTCTACACTGTCCAACTGGACAATGGCATCCCTTGGGAGGCGGCTCTAGCCGGATCCGCTTTCGACGCCGGGCTCATGGACCAATGGCGGCGGCACAAAGAATCGATCGCTCCCCATCACCAGGTTTATTTGGCGATCGGGCCGCTGGCGGATGATCGCACCAGTTGGGCTCCGGACTTCCAAGGCAAGAAAGCCCCCGCTTGGGCCGGGGAGGAGCGGCGCCTGAACGAGCAGTTCAAGACGGCCTACACGAAGTATGTCTTGCGGGCGATCGAGTATTTCCAGCCAGCCTATTTGAACGTGGGGGTCGAGGCTGGGGACATGGCGGCGAAGAAACCTTCGAAGTGGCCAGTTTTTGAGGCCTTGTACGCCCATGTGGTGGCGGAGGTCCGGGCCAAGTATCCATCCCTGAAGATCGGGATCTCGTCCGGGTTGCCCCTGCTCCAGAAGAGCGGTGTTCTCGAGCGGGTGAAGAAGGTGATCGACCAGAGCGATTATGTCGGCATCAGCTTCTATCCCTACATGTCGGAATTCTACGTGAAACTTGGGGCAGACCCCCTGCCGGCGCCGCCGGACCAATGGCGGAAGCCGTTGGAATGGCTCCACCAGAACGTTCGCAAGCCGATCGCGATTTGTGAGACCGGCTACTCCAGTGAACCAGTCAACCTGACGCACTACGGTCTGAAACTCCAGGGGGGCCGAGATCTCCAGAGCCAGTATGTGGCAGACCTGGCAACCATCGCGCAGCGTGATCACTACCTGTTCACCGTGTTCTTCCTGGCCGTCGATTACGACGCGCTGATGAAGAAGATCCGCCCCGGAGATGAAACGCCGAGGTTGTGGGGACGCACCGGCTTTTTCGACACGAATCTAATGGCGAAACCCGCTTGGTCGACCTACCTACGGACCTGGCTCAACCGGGGGAAAGCCCCGGTCCAAAATCTGCGTGTGGTCCAGGCCGCCGGAACCGGCACTGTGCACAGTCCGAGCGGAGGCCTGGCCTTCGCAACTCCAGCGGATTTGTTCGTCGCGCCAACGCCCGATAAAGTCCAACTCCAGACATCTCCGGAAAAAGGATCATTCATGCGATGGACCTACCGCTACCGGGCCGGCCAATTTGCCTGGGCGGTCAAAGAGCTGCCCGCTGGCAGTGCCAAGGGCAGCCAAGGCTTGGTCTTCGAGTTGCGGTCCGATGGTAGCGACCCGTTGCTCTTGCAGGTGGAGGAATCAGACGGCGAGGCCTTTTACCACGTGGTGAAGCCGGGGCAGGTCTGGACATCGGTCAATGTCGCTTGGTCGGAGTTCTGCTTGGATCCCGGGAAGAAGCGCGACGGAGTCTTGGACACAGGACGGATCGTTCGAATCATGCTCGCCGATGGAGCTGCGGTCGACAGGAAAGCCACCGGCGGCCGAGAGGTGGACATAGCCCAAATGGGTTTCCGTCGAGGAGTTGAAACAAAATAGTCCAGCGAGCCTGAGGGAGGCTGGGGTGAGCCTCCCCCTCACCGTGAGATGAATTCTGGACGAACGAGAGAATTGGGGTAGATTCGAATGAAGTCATGCTCAACCGAACGCGCGGGAATTGATGACGTGAAACCCAGCAAGAACGATTGTCAAGAAAGAGAAAAGACGCGCTCAGAACTGAGCGGCGGTGCCATCATCCTGGCCGAGAAACTCCTCGCCCGCCTGCCCGAAACGGGAGGCCTCCTCGTTTTTGGTTCCGTTTCGTATGAATCCGACGACGATATTCTGGCGTGGCAACTCGCGCTGGCCATACAGATCATTGGTTCTAAGCCAACGCTCCTTGTGCAGACGGGTCTGCCCAAGCTGACCGAAGCTCAAGTTGGCCACAACGCCGACCAGCCCGGGTTGACGGACGTGCTAGTCGGCGCAACCACCCTGCAACAGGCTCTCTTCCCGTCCCGAGGGCGGGAGCTGGCGTCCTTGGGTTATGGAACATTGCGGGAGCGGACCGCCGAACTGGTAATGTCCGAGGCGTTCCGCGGATTTATCAAAACAGCGATGCTCCAATTTCACTGGATCTTTGTGCATTGTCCTTCCCTCCTGGATGAGCGGTATGCGGCCTCATTGATTGCGCGTTCTCATGCCGTGGTAACCACCCTCAAGGGTGGCAGGGGCCGGGCGGAGTGCGTCCGGACCATCCGCGACCTTTGCGCCCAGTTGAATCGGCCATTCGCCGGAGTGATTCTCACCTGAGACTTGGCGCGCTATAAATGGCACGATGCGCGTTGACTCATTGGAAAACCTTACCTAGGGCTGGTAGGGGTTTGCGATGGTTCAACAGAATGTTTTAAATTTAGGGCTGTCGGGGTGGGAACAAAATGGGACTGCCGGGGGGAACAAAATGAGCCTCCGTTTCGCACCGCTTTCTGGGCGGGTGGGCGGGGCCAAGAACCCCTCGGTTTTCATAGTAAAACAAGGGTAGTCGCGCCGTCTGTTGGCGGGGGCGGGCGAGCGGCGGCAACGGGCTTCCGAGTCCCCGCGCGCGTGGCCGCCGGTCGCCACCGCGTAACGGACTCGCCCCGCCCTGGCCAACAGGCACGTCCATGACCATCCATCCGCAGGCCGTTCAACGAGTTAGGGAATCGCTGATTTAATCGGAGTTGGCA
>CAYIOH010000244.1:0-6523 GCA_964364975.1 uncultured Bifidobacteriaceae bacterium | reverse complement strand
AGAAGTCCCAGTCCACTTCGCAAAATCAATTGATAAAATTGCCTTGCGGCTGACGCGATCAGGCAAACATCAAATGCGCCATCACTTTCCCGGCCCGGCGGACCCGCTGATTTCACGCCGTGGAAAAATTCTTGCTGTCGCCCAGCCCATTTTCGCCAGCCGATATTGCAGTCCCGTGGCCAGACAACCGAAGCCGTAATTGATGCTGCGACGCAAGTTGATGGACGACGCCTCCGGAAAATATTTTGTGGGGCAACTGACCTCACCGATGGTGAACCCGTGCCACAGGATTTGGGCGAGCATCTGGTTGTCGAAAACGAAATCTTCGGAATTGTCGGCCAGATGGAGCGTCTCCAGAATTTCGCGCGAGAAGGCGCGGTAGCCGGTGTGATACTCGGAGAGTTTCGCGCCGAGTAAAATATTCTCTGCCAGAGTGAGGAGGCGGTTGGAAATGTATTTCCACAGCGGCATCCCGCCCTTGAGCGCGTAGCCCCCAAGGATGCGACTGCCGAGCACGCAAGGGTGCAGACCGTTGCCAATCATGGAAACCATCGCCGGCAACAGTTTCGGCGTGTATTGATAGTCCGGGTGGATCATCACCACAATGTCCGCGCCGGCTTCCAGCGCGAGGCGATAACATGTTTTCTGATTGCCACCGTAGCCGCGGTTGACCTCATGCACGTGAACTTGCACGTCCTCGAGTGTTCGCGCCACCGCCACGGTGTCATCGCGGCTGCGGTCGTCCACGAGAATGATCGTGTCCACCAAATCCTGTCCCCGCACCTCGGCGTGGGTCTGGCGGAGCGTCCGGCTTGCGTTGTAAGCCGGCATGACGACTACGACTTTTTTGCCGCGATACATATTCGTGTGCGAGAGAGAACGAATCCAACGATTCCGATTGCTGGCAGCATGCACAAGGCGCAGCGCGGATGAGAAGTCCAAAATGCGCCGGGTGCGCTTCTTTGTGGCAGTCCAGCGACGCGCGTTGTAAGCTGCGGCCCGGTTTATGGCCGTTGCAAACCTCAGACGAGAATACAGTGTTGGCGGATTGAACCGCCAGGATTTGGCCGCCGATCCGCTCGCGCAGTTCCAAAGCTGGTTCGGTCAGGCATCAGTCACGCAGTCCGGCAGCCGTTGGCGGCAGGTCGGCATCGCGCTCTACAAACTCTGGCATGCCCTCCTCGGGCACGTGCCCGTGGACGTGAATGCGATGGTGCTCGCCACTGTGTCGCGGGACGGCCAACCCTCCGCCCGCACCGTGTTGCTCAAAGGCGTGGACCCACGCGGTTTTATCTTCTTCACGAATTACGACAGCCGCAAGGGGCATGAACTCGCCGAAAACCCGAGCGCGTCGCTGGTTTTTTATTGGCCGAACTCGGAGAGGCAGGTCTGCGTAGGTGGCACAGTGACGAAGCTGCCGCGGGAGGAGTCCGAGGCTTATTTCAAGAGCCGGCCCAAGGGCAGCCGGCTCGCGGCATGGGCGTCGAGCCAGAGCGCCGTGGTAGCGGATCGCCCGGCGCTGGACATGAAATGGCAGGAGATGGCCGCACGTTTCCCCGGCGAGGACGTGCCGCTGCCGCCGAACTGGGGCGGCTACGTGCTCGCGCCCGCGCGCATCGAGTTCTGGCAAGGCCGGCCCAATCGTTTGCATGATCGGTTCCGTTACTCAAAGCAAGGTGATGGATCCTGGCGGATTGATCGGCTCGCGCCTTGAAGCCGCACCCGACAACCACTGCTTCAGCCGTTTGCACTCTGAATCGTCGTGCAGAATTGAATCTAAATTCCGCAGCTAAGAACGATTTCTCAGCAATTGAACACGCTTACTGACAGTTGCTTACGCAAGAAGCACTTCAACTGCGCCGCAGTTGAAATCAAAGGGACTGCAGAATTTAGTCCCTTCCCGGACAAATGCTGCGTAAGAGGCGCAGGATTTTTTGGTTTAATGCGATTTGATTTCTTCTCCGCGAACAGTGGCGAGCAACACCACGAACGCGGTGAACAAGATTTCCAAACATTTTTCTTGCATCCCGTCTCGACCGGACAAACTTTACTTAAAGCCCGACCCAAGCGTCGCGATCAAGTCGTGCAGCGAAACGCCCAACCCTTCGGGCACAACGAACGATGAATGTCACTGGTCGCATTGAGGAACTACTTGATGAGAAGGAAGCTTGCACCGTCGTCGTTATCTATAAAGACGTCATTACGCGTCAGCGCGCGATGGCCGCGTGCGATTTTCTGATGCGACAGCTCTGGTCAGAAGTCGAATTCGATTTTCACTGGTGGCGCGCGGACTTTCTGGAGCACGCGGTCATGGCTCATGCTGCGGCTAAGCAGGCGGCGGCGGCGGACTTCTTAATTTTTTGTTCCAGCGCGGAGGCCGAATTTTCACCCACGTTGAAAACGTGGTTTGAAAGCTGGATCGAGGATCGTCACGGTCGCGACGGCGCTTTATTGAACCTGACGGAAACAGGCAGCGCCCGACCCATGGAGACTTTTCTGCGCGGGGTCGCCCGCCGCGCGATGCTCGAATATTTCGAAACCACGCCGCAAACCGCGACGGGAACACTCCCCTCTTCGTTTGAAGAGGCCGAACAGCGTGCGACCCAGATTTCGTCCGTGCTCGACGAAATCCTGAATCAGCCGCCCCGGCCGCCCAGTTTCGGACTCAACGACTGAGAGTCGGTTTGGCCGAGGGTTATTTTGATGTATCGGCTTCTGCAGCGGAGTCTGCCTGCTGCTCACTAATGACCGGGGCGATGGCCTGCAACTTGTCCTTCTCGTCCAAGTTGATGAGCTTGACGCCTTGCGTGTTGCGGCCCGCCTCGCGAATGTCCTTCACGAACGTGCGCACCATCTGGCCCGCAGTGGTGATGAGCATGATCTCGTCGTTATCGCGCACGCTCAACGCGCCCACCACGCCGCCAGTTTTCTCGGTGGTCTTCATCGTGATGATTCCTTTGCCGCCGCGTGATTGGATGCGATATTCCTCGAAATCCGTGCGCTTGCCGATTCCGTTTTCGCCGGCAACCAGCAGCTTCGCGTCCGGATCAACAATGGCGAGCGCTACCACCGAATCGCCTTTGTAAAGACTGATGCCCCGCACGCCGCCGGCAGGACGGCCCATCGGGCGCGCGTCCTCCTCGTTGAATCGAATGCTCATGCCGTCGCGCGTGATGAGCACAACTTCGCTCTGGCCGGTTGTCAGCCTCACTTCAATCAGGTTGTCACCCGGATCAATCCCGATGGCGATGATGCCACCCTTGCGGACGTTGGCGAAATCGCTCAATGCCGTTTTCTTTACCGTGCCCTGTTTCGTGGCGAAGAACACAAAACCCTTTTGTTCCCACGTCACGTCCTCCTTGTTCGCGTTCGTTTTCGAAAGGACGCGGATGAGAGCGGCGATGGTTTCGCCCGGTTTGAGTTCGAGCAGGTTCGCAATGCTCCGGCCCTTGGCGGCGCGGCCCATATCAGGAATTTCATGCACGCGCTCCACATAGACACGGCCCGTGTTCGTGAAGAACATCAGGTAGTCGTGCGTGCTCGCGGTGAAGAGATGCTCGATGAAGTCGTTGTCTTCCTCGGTCGCACCCTCTTTGGTCGTCATGCCGATGACTCCCTTGCCACCGCGGCGTTGCGCGCGATACGAACTGACGTTGGTGCGTTTGATGAGTCCGTTGTGCGTGAGCGTGATGATGACGCCTTCGTTGGCGATAAGGTCTTCGATGTTGATCTCGCCTTCGTCCGGCTTGAGATCCGTCAGTCGCGGCGTGGCATATTTTCCCTTGATGGCCTTCAACTCGGCCTTGATGATGTCCGACACACGCGCTTCCTTGGCGAGGATGTCCATCAAGTCTTCGATGCGCTTGAGCAACTCTTTGTATTCGCCTTCGACCTTGTCAATTTCCAGGCCGGTCAACTGGTAGAGGCGCAGTTCAAGGATGGCGTCCACCTGCCGTTCCGTCAGCGCGTAGCGACCTTTCGTCAAACGCTCTTCACTACGAATCAGAATTCCCCAGCGTTCGACCTGCTTCTGCGTCCACTCAAACGCGAGCAATTTGACCTTCGCCTCCTCCTTCGTCTTGCTGCCGCGAATGATTTTGATGAAATCGTCGAGATTGGCGAGCGCGATGAGATAGCCTTCGAGCAGTTCGGCGCGCTCCTCGGCCTTGCGCAACTCGAACTTAGTGCGCCGAATCACTACTTCGCGCCGGTGTTCGATGTAGGCAGCGATGAGGTCTTTGAGTGAAAGCGTTTTGGGCCGGCCATGATCAATCGCCAACGCGTTGACGGCAAAACTCGTTTCGAGCGACGTGCCTTTGTAAAGATTGTTGATGACAACCTTGGGAATCGCGTCGCGTTTGATTTCCACGACGACCCGCGTGTTTTCGTCCGACTCGTCGCGAATCGCCGTGATGTCGGTGAAACCCGTCGTCTTTTCGTTCACGAGTTCCGCGATGCGTTCGCACAGCAACGCGCGGTTCACGTTGTACGGAATTTCCGTGATGACGATTTGTTCCTTGCCGCCTTTGAGCTGTTCGATACCAACCTTGCCGCGCACCTTGATGCTCCCACGACCGGTCGTGAAATACTCCTTGATGACTTCCAGCCCGCACACCGTGCAACCGGTCGGAAAGTCCGGCCCTTTGATGAACTTCATCAATTGCGCGATGGTGATGTCCGGGTGGTCAATCTGCGCGCAGATGCCGTCAATGACTTCGCCGAGATTGTGCGGCGCCATGTTCGTGGCCATGCCGACGGCGATGCCGGTGCCGCCGTTGACGATCAGATTCGGAAACGCGGCGGGAAAAACCGTCGGCTCGGTGCGCGTTTCATCATAGTTCGAGACAAAATCAACCGTGTCCTTGTCCATGTCCTCCATGAGCACCGCGCCGAGATGCGCCAGCCGCGCTTCGGTGTAACGCATGGACGCCGGAGGGTCGCCTTCGACGGATCCGAAATTCCCCTGCCCGTCCACCAATCGTTCGCGCATCGCCCACGGTTGCGCCATGTGAACGAGCGTCGGATAAATCGCCTGGTCGCCGTGCGGATGGTAATTGCCCATCGTCTCGCCGACAATTTTGGCGCACTTGATGTGTTTGCGGGTCGGCATCACGCCGAGGTCATGCATCGCGTAAAGGATGCGCCGCTGCGAAGGTTTCAACCCGTCACGCACGTCGGGCAAGGCGCGCGAAATGATGACGGACATCGAGTAATCCAGAAACGAGTTCTTGATTTCCTCGGCCACGTTGACCTTGGCAATCTTTTCACCGGCAGCAAACAACGGCATGTTGCTTACGGGCAAATCATTCGACTCTTTGGGTTCTTTGGGTTCTTTGGATTCAGCCATAGAAATTAACGGGCAAAAATTCCAGCGCGCTCAAATATCCAGATTCCTCACGTTCAGCGCGTTGTCTTCGATGAACTGTTTGCGCGGCTCGACTTCCTCGCCCATGAGCTTGGTGAACATTTCCTCCGCTTCGACGGCGTCCACCACTTCAATGCGCAGCAGCTTGCGCCGGGTCGGATCCATCGTGGTCTCGAAAAGCTCCTTCGGGTTCATTTCGCCAAGCCCTTTGAAGCGCTTGATGGTCAAGCCGCGACGGCCAACTTCCTTTACCGACGCGAGAATCTCCGGAATTGAAAATAGAGATTTGACGGTTTCCTTTTCGCCTTCGCCCTCGTGGATCTCAAACAGCGGCTCGTCCTGACCGGCATAGTGCTCGACGCTCAAGCCTTTCTTGTCCAGCTTGCCGAGCAATTCAAGGATCGCCTTGCTTTCGTGCAACTCCACGTGGCGCGCACGCCGCGTATGGCCGTTCTTCGAGTCGCCTTTCGACTTCTCAATCATTGATGTGTCGGATTCCTGATCGCCAAACAGTTTTAAATCCGGGTTTTTCGCGCCGAACTGCGCGAGTTCTTCCTCTGTATGAAAATAGTGAACGGTTTCATTGTTTCCTTCGCGCACTTTGACCAGGTGACGCGGCAACTCGTGTGTTTTCTTGTGACGGTGCTCGACATACACGCCGAAATCACCGCCGTGACGCTTGAGCGCAATTGCGTATTTGTCCAGTGATTCCAGCAGTTCGAGAATTTCCGCAAGTTGCTTCTGCGAAAGCTCCTTATTGTCCGACAAATTCCGCAAACGTACTTCTTCCGTGCCGAGTTCGATCAATATCTTGTTCAGCTTCGCGTCGTCTTCCACGTACTCGATGCGTTTCTTGCGCGCAATCTGGTAAAGCGGCGGCTGCGCGATATACACGTAGCCCTGTTTCACTAGCGCCGGCATCTGCCGGTAAAAAAACGTGAGCAGCAACGTGCGGATGTGCGAGCCGTCCACGTCGGCGTCGGTCATGATGATGACTTTGTGGTAGCGCAGCTTCTCGAGATTGAACGCGCCCTCTCCTTCCCCGTCGCCGATGCCGGTGCCCACGGCGGTGATCATCGTCCGGATTTCGTTGTTCTGCAGAACTTTGTCGAGACGGGCTTTCTCGACGTTGATGAGCTTGCCGCGAATCGGGAGAAA
>CAYIOH010000243.1:0-6539 GCA_964364975.1 uncultured Bifidobacteriaceae bacterium | reverse complement strand
CGTGGATTACGAGAACGTGAAGTATTTCGAGAAGTACGTCGCCCCCGGGCAGAAGCTCGAATACCTGATCTATGTCACCAACCAGGTCGGCCCCAAAAAAGTGAGCGTGTTTGGATTCCTGCGGAAATCCTGATTTTGGGGCTGAACCCAGGGAGATGAAACCGCCACGAACCAAAGAGTTTTTGAGGCGTAGCGGGAAGCTGGCGGCGGTGCTGGCGGCGGTGCTGGCGTGCTCGTTCTTGCTCGGCGGATGCCGTCCGCAGACCAGGTACAAGTGGTTCATGTTCTGCTTCGATGGCGTACCAAACCCCGGAGCGACGAATGCGCCGGCTTCGTTGACCGAAAACGCGGGAACGCCGCCGCCCGCCACGAACACCAACCAAACCGGCGTGCCGGTGGTCGTGCGGAAAGACCCCCTGGTGCGGCATCCGCCCTTTGAGGATCGCCAATGCATGGAATGCCATCAATCGAAGTTCTCGATGCAGATGAAAGGCTCGTTGCGGGAGGTCTGCTTCCAATGCCACGACGACTTCCTGACGAAGCCCAAGTTCAAGCATGTGCCGGTCGAGAACAGCGAGTGCTCCGCCTGCCACCGTCCCCACGGCTCGCCCTTCAAGGGCATGCTTACGCAGGAAGTCAAAACGCTGTGCTGGGAGTGCCATGACAATTTCCTGACGACGGCCAAGGTCAAACATCAGCCGGTCGAGAACGGGGAATGTCTCGCGTGCCACGCACCGCACGCCGGTGAATTCAAGAAGCTGGTGAAGAAAAGCGGCGCGGCCCTGTGCTGGGATTGTCACGATGACTTCCTCCAGGTCGCGAAGTTCCAGCACCAGCCGGCGGCGGGCGGTGATTGTGTCGTGTGCCACCAGCCGCACGCGTCGGCGTTCAAGGGATTGTTGCTCAAGGCCGACCCGCAACTTTGCCTGGAGTGTCATGAGGAAGCGGATTTGAACAAGGTCGCGTCGCACAAGGAATCCGGCTTGGGGGCCTGTTTGAAATGTCACGATCCACACGGCGGCGCGGGCAAGCTGTTTCTCAAGCCGGGCGCGGCCAAGCCGACGGCGGACAACGCCACTCCCGCCGCCAAATGAAGCCGTCGCCACGAGTGCTATCAGTCGGCCTGGCCGGGTTGGTCCTGCTCGGGAGTGTCGGGCCGGCGCCGGCCCAGCGGCGGTTGGGCGTCTACGAAGAACCGCAGTGGCTCAAGCTCCGGCTGACGCAGGTTGAAGCCGGCCTTTACCTCGAGGGGCAATACGACGAAACCAGCTTCAGCGGTTCGGGCCGGATCGTAACGCATGAGCGGCTGTTCATCGGGCCGCTGATCGGCTTGAGCCTGGCCGGCTCGGTGTATCACCCCAATTTTTGCACGCTGAATCTCGCCTCGGAGGGGGCTTACGGACAATCGTGGGAAACGGTCACCGCCACCACGACCACGACCCGGAACAAGCTGGAATATCTGGGCCGCTTTAATGCGGATGTGAATCTGCTGAACAACAAACCCTACCGGCTGGGGTTTTTCTCCAGCTACGACCACACGTTCCGGGACTACGATTTCTTCAACCGGG
Source organism: uncultured Bifidobacteriaceae bacterium (assembly GCA_964364975.1). GTDB lineage: Bacteria > Verrucomicrobiota > Verrucomicrobiia > Limisphaerales > JADLHS01 > JALOTT01. The sequence goes on along the minus strand of CAYIOH010000243.1, from coordinate 4,971 downwards.
TGACGCTGGACAGTCTCAATTACGGCGCGCGGTTGTCTTACAAAGAGGGGCCGTGGTCGCTGAATTCCGTCCTCACCCACCGCCAGGAGGAAACGTCGGACACGGCCAACCCCACGACTTCGACCACGGACACGCTGGGCGTCAATGCCCGGCACAGTCGGCTGCAGGGTTCCACGGGCTTGAGCTATTCACTGAACCGCTATGACTACGGCGGGTGGGCGGGCGCGTCGGTTGCCGGGGAGGACCACAGCGTCACCTTCTCGGACAATGAGCGTTTCGGCAGCCGGAGGCAGTTTGACCTGAACAGCTACGGCTCCTATTCGCATCGCACACACAACACCGGAGAGCCGGACGACCAGCTCTCCGCCGCTGCGGAATTGACCGCCGCGCATCGCCACAACCTGCGCACTTACTACGCGCTGAATTTCGCCCGCTACGAAAGCGGCAACCTGGCCTCCTCCACCTATTCCGGCAACGCCTCCGTCAGCCATCAACTCTTTGAAAGCCTGAGCAGCAGCCTCCAGCTCGGAGTTGTCCAAGGTGAATTCGCCGATCGCCTGTCCGACGGTTACAACCGCACCCTCACCGCCACGTGGGGCGAGGCTTACACCAAGCGTTTGACGGCCGAGCACACGCTGCGCATTTTCAACTCCCTCACGATTCAGCGCGTGGATCAGAAGGGCGTGGCCACGGTCGAGAACGAATCCCATACCTTCCCCACCGGCGTCGGCAATCCGAACCTGGACCGGTTTCTCCTCGACCAGCCGAATGTCAACGTGTTGAGCATCCAAATCCGCCACGCCACCACCAGCCAGCCCTACACCGAGGGCATTGACTATTCTGTGCTCCAAAACGGCGTGCGGACGGAGATCCGCCGGTTGATCACCGGCAATATTCCCAGCGGGACCACGGTGCTGGTGGATTACGAGGCCGAACCCTTGCCTGAAGGCGGCTATAATAACTACGGCGACGCTTTCCAGGTGCGCGTCGAACTGTGGAACAACCTCTGGGCCGCCTACGCGGGCATAAGTTTTGCGATGGCCGACGCCCCGGCGGATTTGCGCGTGCAGGATTTCACCCGCTACACGGCGGGGATCGAATACAACAAGAAATGGTTCCGCGCCGGTGCCGACGCCGAGTATTACGATTCCACCGATTCGCAATATGCCTCGCTCGGCCTCTACCAGAGTGCGAACTTCAACCTCGACAACGCTTCCTCGCTCGGGGTGAATTTGTCCGAGCAATGGCTGAATCACGTGGATGCCGGGCGGCAGGAGCAGAACTACCGCCTCACGGTGCAATATCACCGAAGGTTCACCTCCCACCTGGCGGTAAATTTGGACACCGGCGCGTCTTTGCGCGTGGGGGAGGGCGTGGATCAACAAATGGCGATCTTCCGGCCCAGCTTGCAGTATCGTTATGGGCGGACCACCGTTTCGGCCGGCTATGATTTTGCATACGAACTGAACCAGAACAGCGAGGAGCGTCTTCGTCACAAGCTTTATGTCACCGTGCGCCGAAGATTCTGAACGACCCGGCCTGGCTCCGGCGAAGAGCGCGTTGGGTTGCGTGGCGATGCTCCTGGCGAGTTTCGGGATGTGCGTGGTTTCCCTCGCTGCCCCGAAGCCTGCCGCCACCACCAAGGCGCCCGCTTTGGTCTGGCCGGCACCACCGGAACCGGCGCGCATCGTCTATGTTCAATCCGCGACGCAGCCCGCTGGTCTGGGCGCAAAAGTCGGCGGGTTCAGACGCTTCGCTAATTGGGTCGCGGGCGGCCAGCGTGGCAACGAACGGTTTGTCAAACCCTTTGGCCTGGCCTTGGACGAGGCCGACAACCTGTGCGTCACCGACACGGCCGACAATTCTGTGAGTTGGTTTGAGCGGGCGAAGAACCGGTGGCACCGGTGGGAACGCATCGGCAAGCTCCGCTTCGCCGCGCCCGTGGCGATCGCGAAGCAGGGCGACACGCTGTTTGTCGCCGATTCGGGCCGGGCCGAAGTGGTGGCGTTCAGCATCAAGGGGGAGTTGCGGTTCCGCGTCAAAGAAGGGCTGACCTGTCCCGCCGGGTTGGTGGTGTGGAGCGACCGGTTGTTTGTCGCGGATTCCCAGCGGCACCAGGTGCGGGTGTTTGATTTGCGGGGAAAGCCGGTCACGGAATTCGGCCAACGCGGCACCGGCCCGGGCGAATTGAATTTTCCCACGCACCTGGCGGTGGATGCCGGGGGGTTGGTTTATGTGGTGGATTCGCTAAACAGCCGGGTGCAGGTGTTCACGGCGGAGGGAAAATTTCAGCGCCAGATCGGAAGTATGGGCGACAGCCCGGGGCATTTCAGCCGTCCCAAGGGCGTGGCCGTGGACGGTCATGGCCATGTCTTTGTGATGGATGCGATGCACGATTGCCTGCAGATTTTCAATGGCGAGGGGCGGCTGCTGTTGAGCCTTGGCCAGACGGGGCAGGGCGCGGGTGAGTTCTGGCTGCCCAACGGCCTTGTGATCGCGCGCGATCACACGATTTTTGTGGCCGATTCCTACAACCGGCGCGTGCAGGTTTTTCGATGTCTGGGAGAGTAATGATCATGAAAACCGGAATTCTTTTCACGACGGCGAGCCGCTCCGGTCCGTCGGCCTGGCGCGGACTGTTCGCGCTCGCGTTGGCGATGTTCCCCGACCTGTCGGCACCGGCCGAGGGCCTGCTTGGCTCCAAGCACGATCTTTCCGCTGCCAGCCCCAGCCCCATCCGCGCTGCCACCGAAACCGGCGTCTGCGTCATCTGCCACACACCGCATCGCGCCATGGAGGAAGGACCGCTCTGGAACCATGAGTTGTCCACGGCCACTTATACGCCCTACACCAGTTCGACGATGAAGGCCACGACCGGCCAGCCCACAGGCGCGTCCAAACTCTGCCTCAGTTGCCATGACGGCACCGTCGCGCTGGGCCTGATCCACAGCCAGACCACGCCCATCGAGATGCGCAATGGCGTCACCTTCCTCCCGACCGGCCCCAGCCGGCTCGGCACGGATCTGTCGGACGATCACCCGGTTTCCTTCAAATACGATGCCGCGCTGGCCGCCCTGAACGGCCAGTTGCAGGATCCGGCGACGCTCAACCAGGAAGTTCGCCTCGATCACGACGGCATGGTGCAATGCACGGCCTGCCACGACGCGCACAACGACAAATACCGCAAGTTCCTCGTGAAAGATGATCGCGCCGGCCAGCTCTGCGTCGCCTGCCACAGCCCCAACGGTTGGAGCGGTTCCATTCACGCCACCTCCACCAAGACGTGGAACGGCACCGGGCCGAACCCGTGGCCGCACACGACCTACAACAACGTCGCGGACAACGCCTGCGAGAGTTGCCATGCGCCCCACACTGCCGGCACCGGGCCGCGCCTCCTGAATGACGCCGTCGAAGAACAGAACTGTTACTCCTGCCACAGCGGCACCGTCGCCGCCAAAAACATTGCCGCCGAGTTCGGCAAAGTCAGCGTTCACCCGATCACGCTCACTTCCGGAATTCACGACCCGATGGAAGACCCGCTCAACCCGCCCCGTCACGTTGAGTGTGCGGACTGTCACAATCCTCATGCGGCCACCACGGCGTCCGCCGTTGCCCCCAATGCTTCCGGAGCCTTGGCGGGTCTTAAAGGAGTCAACTCTTCCGGGTTGGTGATCGACCCGCTCACCAAGGAGTATGAACAGTGTTTCCGCTGCCACGCCGACAGCGTTGCCCGTGGCCCCGCACGGGTGACGCGCCAGTTTGTGGAAACCAACACGCGGCTGGAATTCTCCCCGTCGTCGGCCAGTTATCATCCGGTGGTTGCCGTGGGCAAGAACACCAGCGTGCCGAGTTTGATCGCTCCGTGGACCACCACGAGCCTGATGTATTGCACTGACTGCCATAACAACGACCAGGGCCCGAACAACGGCGGCACCGGGGCCAACGGTCCGCACGGCTCCGCGTTCACGCCCATTCTGGAGCGGAACCTGACGCTGGTGGACGGGAACACCGAAACAGCCGCGGAATACGCGCTGTGCTACAAATGCCACAGCCGGTCCAGCATCCTGGCTGACCAGAGTTTCAAGGAGCACACAAAACACATTCAGGGCGTCAAGGCCGCCTGCACCACCTGCCATGATCCGCACGGCGTCGAGACCTGGCCGCGTCTGATCAATTTCCGAACCGCCGGAGCGGATCCCATCACGCCCTCTTCCAGTGGGCGCTTGGAATACAACAGCACCGGCGTGAACAAGGGCAACTGCTACCTCACCTGCCACGGCAAGGACCACAATCCCGAGAGCTACTAGCTTCAGGTCTTAGGCTGATCCGGGTTGCGGGCGCGGGCGAACGCGCTGTCTCGGCCGCTTAGGTCCAGCTGACCAACCGCAATCTGCGCTGCTGCCTGCGCCGTGCTCATTTTCGCGCTGGCGCTCGCGTTGGCTGTCGTTGGTCTCGCCCGATGGAGCACTTGACGCTGCACCGTCTGGCCGCCAGCGCGACGCCAGCTCTCGCGGCGGATTTCGCCGGAGCAAAAAAACGGCAAGCCCGCTCGTGTCCGGAGAGGACAAGCTGGCTTGACCTGATCTTGGCGGTTCGTCCTGCCGGCATGCTGAAGCACAGCGCGTGCAACTCTGGCGTCCAGCGCCTCAGCCGTCGTCCTTGGAGCGGCGATTCTTCCGAAAACCGGCGATTTCAGCAGATAAGTTATTTGGCGACCTCAAGCCGCGTTCAATTAGTCCTGCACATGAGGCTTTTTGACTTGGGCAAAAAATGGAGAGGGTTTGCCAACTCGTGTTGAGACAAACAAGCAGGCAAACTTAAAATGATGCCGTGATAAAGAACGATTGGCTTATCGCATGAAATTGTTTGTCGCAGGTTTGAGCTACAAGACGGCGCCGGTGGCGGTGCGCGAAAAACTGGCGGTGCATCCGTCGTTGCTTCCGTGCCACGGCTGCCGGCTCAAGCTCGGCG
>CAYIOH010000242.1:0-6545 GCA_964364975.1 uncultured Bifidobacteriaceae bacterium | reverse complement strand
CTCGGCACCGGCAAAATGGCCACCGCGCTGGCCAAAGGCTTCATCCGCGCGGGCCTCGTGGCGCCCAGGCAACTCTTCGGCAGCGACCCGGTGTCGGTTGCTCACGTCGCCTTCGGCAAGGAAACGGGCGCGCGGATTTTGCCCTCCAACGTCCGGGTTGTCGAGCAGGCCAGCGTGTTGGTGCTCGCGACTAAGCCCGACCAAACCGGCACCGTGCTCGTGGAAATTCGCGATCGCTTCACGCGTCGTCATCTCCTGATTTCCATCGCCGCCGGCGTGCCTACGGCAAAACTCGAAGCGGCATTGCCGGCCGGAGCGCGTGTCATCCGCGTCATGCCCAACACCCCAGCGCTCGTCGGCTCGTCCGCCGCCGGCTTCGCCCTCGGCAAATCCGCTACCCGTGCTGACGGCGATTTGACGCAGCGGCTTTTCTCCGCGGTCGGCGTGGCGTTTCCGCTCAAGGAATCGTTGCTCGACGCTGTCACTGGTTTGAGCGGCAGCGGGCCGGCGTATGTTTATCAATTCATCGAAGCGTTGAGCGACGGCGGCGTGGCGGCGGGATTGCCGCGCGACGTGGCCACGAAGCTCGCCGCGCAAACGGTGCTCGGCGCGGCGAAGATGGTCTTGGAAACCGGCCAGCATCCCGGTGCGCTCAAGGACATGGTCACGAGTCCCGGCGGCACGACCATCGAAGGCTTGCACGAACTGGAGAAAGGCAAACTGCGCGGCACTGTGATGAGCGCCGTGCGCGTGGCCACGGAGAAATCGAAGAAACTGGGGCAGGGCTGAAATGAAAACGAAGATAGAAGATAGAAGATGGAGGATTGAGGATGGCGGGTGGCCGTCGTCAGTCATGTGATGCTTCCATTCTCCATCCTCTATTCTCCATCCTCTCGCCATGAATTTCCCTCCGCCAACTGAAAAACAGGCTCGCGTCATCTGGGCGTCGCTCACCGGGTTGGCCGTCGCAATCATCGTGGCGTTGGTGGTCGGCGCGGTTTGGGGATTGGAACGGGTCTTGAACGTGCTCGCGCCGGTCATCTGGCCGGTGGCGGTGGCCGGTGTGCTCGCGTGTCTGCTCGATCCGGTCGTGGGTTTCCTCGTCCGCAAAAACGTGCCGCGCACGCGGGCCATCGCCGTTGTGTTTGTGCTCGCGCTGGTGATTGTGGCCGGATTGCTCGCGAATGTCGTGCCGCAACTCGTCGTTGAGGCACGCGACCTTGCGGCCAAGACGAGCAGCTTCAAAACCGAGCTTCCCGACAAAGCTGGAAAACTCGCCGCCGAGCCGCCACGCTGGCTGCCCAAATCCTTGCTGCCCGCCTTGCGCGCTTACAGCGAGAGCGCAAAATCCGCCAGCACCAACGCTCCCGCTGCGCCTGGCGTCGAAATTATCACCGAGACGAATCCGCCTGTGGTCGTGCCCGCGCTGCCGGCGCTGGGCGATTCCACCTCCTTCAAATCCGTGGCCGATTACGCCACGAAGTTGCTGCCCAAGTTCGGCCAATGGCTCTCGCAGATAATGGGCTTTGTTGGCTCGGTGTTCGGCGTGATTGCGGGATTGGCGTTGGTTCCGATTTACGCGTTTTATTTTCTGCTGGAGAAAAGCGGTATCGCGGCGCGCTGGCGGGATTATCTGCCGGTGCACGACTCAAAGTTCAAAGACGAACTCGCGTTCGTCATCGGCTCGATCAACGAATACCTCGTCGCTTTCTTTCGCGGGCAGGTGCTGGTGGCGATTTGCGACGGCGTGCTTTACACCATCGGCTTTCTCATCATTGGCCTGCCGTATGCCGTGCTCATCGGCGTGATGGCGACGTGCCTGACGATTATCCCGTTCCTCGGCGCAATCACGACGTGCGTGGTGGCGCTGGTGATTTCGCTCGTGGCGTTCGGCGACTGGCAACATCCGGCGCTCGTGCTGGCCGTGTTCGCCGTCGTACAATCGCTCGAAGGCACGGTTATTCAACCCAAGATCATGGGCCAGCGCGTGGGTCTGCATCCGGTGACGATCATCATCGCGCTGATGGTCGGCACGACGCTGCTGGGCGGCATCCTCGGCGGCATTCTAGCGATTCCGTTCACGGCGGCGTTGCGGGTGATCATGTTTCGATATGTGTGGAAGAAAAGAGCGACGTGATGCGTGAACTGGCTCAGACGCCACTTGCGGAAAGTTGAAAACCGGCTTTAATTATGAGCGATGAAACTGCGATTGGATCTGCTGGAGCACCTGACGGACCAGGACATTCTGGAGGAGGTGCTGGCGAACAATCACCGCTACAAACCCGAGCCGCTTTTCTCAACAACCGGAGTTGGGAGCTTGTCGTCGGCCTCAACCGAGGAGCGTGCGCAAGAGGAGGCGCGCAGCACGGCCAGAATTCAGAGAGCTATGCAGCGCTTGAAGCAGAGTGGCGACGCCGGCAAGCAGAAGTCTCCACCCTCGACGAAACCATAGAATTCCTGCGGCAATGTCATCGCCGCGCGCCGTTTCTCTTTTTCAACGGCAACACTTTCGCGGACGTCGGCCGCACCATTGTTGATTTCGTTTTCGTCGAACTCCCCACCACCCGCCGGCGCGAAGTGATGTCCGCAGTGGCACATTGCATTGCGGGCGTGCTTGATCACGAATCCATGACGCGGATCGTGGACGAGCTTTGTGAAGCAAGCAATTCCCAGCCCGGCGACCGCGCGAAGACGTTGCGTGGTTCAATGACGGGGACGATTCTCCGCGTTTTGCCGGACGGGCGCGTGGTCTGGCGCACCGATTCCGGCGCGGAACTCACGGCCCTGCCGGAAAGTCTGGTTCGCCAGAAGAAAAAATGACCCTCAACTCTCAACCATGAACCCTCGACCAACTTGTCGCGGCATCCTCGGCGGCATTCTGGCGATTCCGTTCACGGCGGCGTTGCGGGTGATCATGTTTCGATATGTGTGGAAGAAAAGAGCGACGTGATGCGTGAACTGGCTCAGACGCCACTTGCGGAAAGTTGAAAACCGGCTTTAATTATGAGCGATGAAACTGCGATTGGATCTGCTGGAGCACCTGACGGACCAGGACATTCTGGAGGAGGTGCTGGCGAACAATCACCGCTACAAACCCGAGCCGCTTTTCTCAACAACCGGAGTTGGGAGCTTGTCGTCGGCCTCAACCGAGGAGCGTGCGCAAGAGGAGGCGCGCAGCACGGCCAGAATTCAGAGAGCTATGCAGCGCTTGAAGCAGAGTGGCGACGCCGGCAAGCAGAAGTCTCCACCCTCGACGAAACCATAGAATTCCTGCGGCAATGTCATCGCCGCGCGCCGTTTCTCTTTTTCAACGGCAACACTTTCGCGGACGTCGGCCGCACCATTGTTGATTTCGTTTTCGTCGAACTCCCCACCACCCGCCGGCGCGAAGTGATGTCCGCAGTGGCACATTGCATTGCGGGCGTGCTTGATCACGAATCCATGACGCGGATCGTGGACGAGCTTTGTGAAGCAAGCAATTCCCAGCCCGGCGACCGCGCGAAGACGTTGCGTGGTTCAATGACGGGGACGATTCTCCGCGTTTTGCCGGACGGGCGCGTGGTCTGGCGCACCGATTCCGGCGCGGAACTCACGGCCTTGCCAGAAAGCTTGGTTCGCCAGAAGAAAAAATGACCCGCAACCCTGAATCATGAACCTTCAACCAACTCCCGGCGGCATCCTGGCGATTCCGTTCACGGCGGATCGCATTACGTCTTAATTGGTTTTGGGAAGGTCGGACTGGAGTGGGTGCTGGGCTTCTGCAATCTGTCTGATGCAGGGAAGATTTGTGTCATACACCTCATCCACAGCCCCCAGCCAATAGGCGTGTTTCGGACTTAACAGGTTCTCGTCCACTTGAAGCCCCTGCCAAATCGAGGTGGCGAAGTAGCAAAACGGCTTAATCGTTTTGTGTGTCCTTTGATTTACGATCTTCGTGAACTCCTCTCCTCCGGTCTCCCCTTTCTTGTGCAGTTCTTCCAAGCGCGTGAGCTCTGTTTGCTCGAAGAATGCATCACCGAACCGGCGGCTTAGGTTGTCAATCAACCGGATGTGCCTGCCTATATCGTAATCTCTCAGGAGCAAGTAGTCGGAGACAATTTGGGAAATCCCTTTCGCGTCCAATCCCCATCCGGCGCGCTTGTTGCGGGTAACTTCATAAATGATCACTTTCCGCAAGACCGCCGCTTCAAAATCCACTCCCTTTTTCCCCGACACGACAACCTTCTGGATAATTTTATCAGAAAGATCCCGTAGGACCTGCCATCTAGCCAGCGCATCGCTGACAATCCTGTCGCTTCCTCCGGACAAATGTTGCTTCAGGCAATAAGCGAAACATTCTACATCAGATAGGGTTGGTTTGTTGTGAGCGTTGCGGATCTCGGGAAACGTATTTTTGAGTCGAGCGTAATGAAATGCTAATCGCTCTGTGGCCTTTTCTGCCAGCGACAATGCCGTAGCTCTATTTGTCATTTCTAATTGAGCGGCCATCGATCTCGCGGATTCCATGGTTACATCTTCGACCTCTCCATACCTTACCCCATGGAAGTGAATCGTGGCTTTCGGAAAAGCAATTGCATAGTCTCCCAATGCGAGCAGTGTGGCCGCTGCGCTTCTGGCATTGCCTGTTGCCACGGTGATAATTCGGGGTCTCCTTTGATCGACGCTTTTCGATGCGAGAAGGCTATAGATATGATCCAAGCATCGGACGGGACCTCCATTGCTGTTAATCAAAACTGTGATTGGGGAATTTCCCTGCTTGCATAGTTCGAGAATCCGCAGAGTCAATTGACTCACCAATTCGTCAGTTATGTCGCCAAACACGCAAACCGAACGATCCGCATCGGGTCTGAAATTGAAATCAATCGTCGCCACGATCAAACAAGTCACCGCACCTTGCAATTTGATTCAGTCGCAGCCAATAAATCCTGTCAGTTTCCCCAAGAACTGATTCTTGCTGGCGACGCTCTTTTTGAAGGCGCTCAAAAAACTCTCCCAACCCACCATCAAGCTCCTTATAGATGAGTCTGATTCTGTTAGTTATCAACTCGTTCGCGTCTGTCCTCTCCTGAACTGGTAACACGTCTGTTTCCATGTGCGCAGGATAGGCCCAAGGCGAAGAGCTTGCAACAAGCATTTCTGGCAAGCATTTCTGGCAACCAAATTTAGCAGGTGCCGTTGGTAACAAGCGACCTCTCGTTCTTGCTACATGCAGCCTTTGCTTCCCTTTGCAACCGTCAGCAATTCCCGCACATCCACCGCTTCCGTCCTCCAAGCTAGTTGACCCGTTCGGCAACCTCGAAGCGGATGCGGCGTTTTTTCATCCAACGCACCGCCAGCAAGTCTGCGAATGACGCGAACAGCCGGTTGCCAATGCCGTAGTGTGTCTGGCCGGCGGCGCGCGGATGGTGGCGGATGGCAACCTCCACCACGGAGAACCCTTCCATTTTGATCAACGTCGGCAGGAACCGATGCGCGCCCCGGAAAAACTTCACCTCCGCCACACACTCCCGGCGGAACGCCCGGAAGCAGCAGCCCGCGTCGCTGATCGTCTCGCCGGAAAGTTTGTTGCGCACCCAGTTGGCGATGCGCGACGACGCGATGCGCACCCAGTTGTCGCCCTGCTGGCGCGCCTCGATGCGCGTGCCACAGACGCAATCGGCCTGTTTCAAGGCGGCGAGCAGTTTCGGAATGTCCGCCGCATCGTTTTGCAAATCCGCGTCCAGCGTCACAATCACGCGCCCGCGCGCGGCGCGGATTCCCGCCCACAACGCCGCCGATTGCCCGCTACGCATCGCAAGCCGTTGCGCGCGCAAACGCGGCTGCGCCGTGGCCAGCTCCCGCAGCGTGTCCCAACTCCCATCGTCGCTGCAATCATCGGTGAAGATGATCTCGTAGTCGGCTTTGAGCGGCTCGACCGCGGCGCGAATGGCCTCGACGAGCGGACGCAGGTTGGCCAGTTCGTTGTGGCAGGGCAGGACGATGCTGATTTCGGTGGCGTTGGCCGTCATGCAAAAGTGTTTTGCCCGCGGGGCCGCTCAGAAATTGCGCGCCGTGAGCGCGGCGCACTTTGGCAGTTCGTTGCCGCCACCGCAACGGCGAATCAGCGCGTCCGACGCAGCCGTCTCTCACGACCGGGAGAATTAGCAATTGCCCGTCGCCATGGGATGGTCAATCATCTTGGCCCGGCGGGAAGGGTGGCTGAGTGGTTGAAGGCACCTGACTCGAAATCAGGCTTAGGAGCAATCCTAACGGGGGTTCGAATCCCTCCCCTTCCGCCATCGTTCCACCCCGATCTTTTCCCGGTAGTGTCCTGAAAGTTCTGCACAGAGTCTGCGGCGATGGTGCCGGCGGAGGGGGTCGAACCCACACACTCTCACGAGTACTAGATTTTGAGTCTAGCGCGTCTGCCAATTCCGCCACGCCGGCTGTTGGACGCCCAATATAAGTGCCGCGCTGGCGAAGTAAACAAGGTTTTGGCGGAGGTCGCAGAACGTGTGCATCTTGACAGTACCCCCAGAATGTCGGTGTTCGGTTCCTCATGGATA
>CAYIOH010000241.1:0-6568 GCA_964364975.1 uncultured Bifidobacteriaceae bacterium | reverse complement strand
GGTGCCCCGCAAATGAAGGGTCGCGTCCAGGACGAACTGGCGAAAGGTTTGACGCAGGCAGGTGAAGCTGGGGCCTTGATGTCCCGTCAGCACGAAGCCGCGCTCGCGCAATGGTTGCTTCCATGGCCGGCGCGCGAGATTGACCGTGCCCAAGCCCTGCGCATCGCGGCTGTTGAACATGGCCCGCAGTGTGCCGTCCGCATCCACGCTGCCGGAGAAAGTCTGCCCCCACAGACCGTAGCTCTCGTTCTCCACGTTTTCGCTGTGCCAGAGTGAGCCGTGCTGCGCGATTTTCCACGCGTCTGGTTCGGTGGCGCGCTCCAATGGTACTTGGAACAGGACATTGAAATTGCGGTTCAACGCCACGGATGTGGCCGGAACGTACAAGAATCCTTTGTACGCGAAGGACGGGAAGAACTCCATGAGGGGCGGGTGAAATTCATCGCTCTCCACATGGCGGACCAACTGCCGCTCCGACCACGGCCCTTCCGGTCGCGGCGCAGTCATCGTGAACAATGCCCACGCGTTCGGCGCCGCGTCCATCATGGCGACGATGAGCCAGTCGTGCGAGCGACGGATCAACGTTGCGGCGTACGTGCGTTGGTATCGGCCCAGCAACTTGGACAAGGTCGTGTTCCGTGTAATTGGCTGCGGCGCGCGATGCCACGGGCCTTCCGGTTTCTCGGCCCACGCATAGGCCAGCCCGCCTTCGGCGTTGAAATTCAGTTCGCCCCAGTCATAGACCATGTGATAACGCCCGGCGTCGAACACGATGCTTACATCTGGCGTATGCCCGCCCTTGTCGAACAGCGCTGGGTCGCCCTGCAATACGACGCCAAGATTCGTCCAAGTCTGCGCGCCATCGGCCGAACGATAGAGCAGGCAGCGACTGGGTCGTCCACCATAACCCAGTGTGTAATCGCCAACGTAAATGAAATGGTGGCCACTGACCGGATCCTGAAACAAAAATCCATTCACCGGCCACTCGAACGGGGGCGCGCCGCGGTGAATCGGATTGCCCGGCACGCGTTCAAATGCATCGAAGGACGGGTCGCCATAAACGGGATGCCGCAGCCAGGTGTCCGCGTAGCGGGACCGGGCAAAGTCGATGGCGCTGGCAGTTTGAATGGCAACGGTTAACGCCGCTGCGCCGAGGATTCGCATCAGGCTACGCATGATTGCCTCCGGGAGGGCTATTTGGTGGCCAAATAGAGCGCCATCTTCCGGATGAACTCATCTAAATAATCCGGCACGTTCGGTCCAAAGAACGACATGGTCCGCGGCTCGTAACCGTCCATATGGTAGTAGCGCGAGCGAATGACGTAACCCACGTAGTCGCCGTTGAAACTCGTGATGACGGCGCCGCTGCCACCCCGGACCCGGAGGAACTCCTTAACTCCCAGCGCCAATTCACCGCTGAAGTCGCAGGGAGTGGAAATCCAAACCACGTCGTTAAGGCGAAACGCCTGGATGAAAGTATGCGGTTTCACCGGCATCAGCCGCTGGGCGAGCCACGGGCGGAGGCGGATGCCGTCACTGACGCGCACGTTGAGCGGCGGCATGGACAAATCCAGACCCAGCATCCCAAACGTGATCGAGTTCGTCAGTGGAGTTTGTGGCAGTTGTTCGAGCAGCGCCCGCGCGAGAGCCTTGCCCATCCGCTCGGCGCCCGCAAAACCTTTACCACCCGATACGGGGCCGTGGCTACCGCAGCCTCCAGCCAGGAACACCGCCGGGCCGCCGGTGGCTTGCTCGACCGCTCGTTGCCAGCAACCCGGATAATCCGCGCTGAACTCCATCATGTCGCCGGACAGCACCGTGGCGTGGGCGGCGTAGCTTCCCAGCACGGCGAGCTTGCCGTCATTCTGTTTCAGCACCAGATAGCTGAACTCCGGATCCACCTTGCCCAACTCACCCACCAAACGGTTGCGCACAAATTCCGGCGCGGCGAAATGGCCGGCACCAAACGAGGCGGGCTTGAGATCGGCGATGGCGTCGCGAACGGCGGTGACGATGCGGTCGGCAAACCAGACGCGCGCGCCGGGTTGAAAGTCGCCGGCGAACGCTTCCGCGACCATGCCCTCGCCCCAGCCACCCAAGCTGCAATGCGTGTGCGTGGCGCTGAGATAAATCTGCTCGCGCGATAACTTCAACTCCGATTCGATGCGTTGCATGGCGGCTTCCGTCACTTCGCGCGGGATAATCAATGCATCCGCGCCGAGCATGACACCGAGCCGATTTCCTACGCGCAAGGCCACCGCTTTAACGTAGAGATCATCGTGGACGCCCGTGGCGGGTTTTCCGCGCCGGTTGCCGTAACCGGCGAGCGGCAGAGAGCGGAACTGCCCTTTCGCGGGATCGTCCGCCGGCGCATTGACCGTGGGCGTCAGCAGAGCGCGACCGAAACCCGCCGCCAGTTCGCCGCGCGCGATTGAGTTTGTTGCTTGGTGGGCGCGCAAGCGGGCGGTCGTTTCGACATAATAAGGTTCCCGCAGATACGGGCGGTAATCCAATCCGTCCAGACAAAGGAGCAGCACGATCACGAGGAGCGCCGCCGCCCAGGCCGAGATGCGCAGGAGTTTGCTTGCAAATTTTTTCACAGGTCAATGCGGACTTGAGTTGGATTCTATGCCAGAGAACACCGGCTGTCTATCATCCTCCGGCCTGACCCGTTTCCGAAGCCCCGTGTGCTTGCAGCTTGCGAATGGATCGCTAGACTCCACACCCATGACAGCGTTCGCCCCGTATCTTGACGAAATCAAAAAGAACCTCGCGCACGGCGACGCCACCGAACACACCCACCGGCCCGCGCTAAAAAAACTATTGGAATCGGTTAGTTCTGGAATCATTGCCACCAACGAACCGACACGAATTCTTTGCGGCGCTCCCGATTTCAATATCACCAAAGGCAAAGTGCCGCTGGGCCATGTCGAAACGAAAGACATCGGCGAGAACTTGACGCAGATGGAAAAGGGCAAGCCGCCTTCAGGTGAACAGTTTGGCCGTTACCGGGACGGCCTGCCCAACTGGATTCTCACCGACTACCTCGAATTCCGTTGGTATGTGAATGGCGAGTCGCGCATGACCGTTCGCCTTGCGGAACTGGACGCCAGGGGAAGATTAAAGCCACTCCCCAACGGTGAAGCGGAACTTAGAAACCTTCTCAAAGCCTTTCTCACGCAGAAGTCGAAGACCATCGGCACGGCCAAAGACTTGGCCCAACGCATGGCGGGCATGACCCGTATCATTCACGACCTCATCATCAAGACGTTTGAGCACGAAGTTGAAAAAAACTTCCTCCACAAATGGCTCGCCGCCTTCCGCGAAACCCTGATTCCCGACCTCGATGAAAAACAGTTCGCGGATATGTTCGCGCAAACGCTCGCTTACGGTTTGTTCGCCGCCCGCGTCCACACGCCGCCGAGCAAGGATTTCACCCGCCAAATGGCTGCGTTTAATTTGCCGAAGACAAATCCCTTTCTCCGCAAGCTCTTTTCCGAGATTGCCGGTGTGGATATGCCCGAAACAATTGATTGGGCTGTAGATGATCTCGTTGAATTGCTCAATCACGCCGACCTGGCTGCGGTCTTGAAAGATTTCGGCAAGGGCAAAGGTAAGGAAGACCCGGTGGTTCATTTTTACGAAACCTTCCTCGGCGCTTACGACAGCCGGATGCGCAAACTGCGCGGCGTCTTTTACACACCGGAGCCAGCCGTAAGCTACATCGTGCGCTCGATTGATTACCTCCTGAAAACCCGCTTCAAACGCCCAAAAGGGCTGGCTGACGAGAACACGCTCATTCTCGACCCTGCTACCGGCACAGCCACGTTTCTCTATTTTGTCGTTGACCAGATTTACCAGAAGTTCGCCAAGCAAAAGGGCGCGTGGGACGGCTACGTGAGCGAACATTTGCTCAACCGAGTTTTCGGTTTTGAATTACTCATTGCGCCTTATGCCATCGCGCATCTCAAGCTGGGCATGCAACTGGCCGACCTCGGCTACAAATTTGGCTCTGACCAACGACTCGGCATCTACTTGACCAACACGCTTGAAGAAGCCGCCAAGAAAAGCGAACAACTCTTCGCAGGCTGGATTGCGGAAGAAGCAAGTGCCGCAGCGGAAATCAAGCGCGAGAAGCCGATTCTTGTTGTGCTCGGCAATCCACCCTATGCGGTTGCGTCGGCAAATAGAAGCCGCGACGAAAATGATGAACTTACTTTCATTGGCAAGCTGATAGAAGATTATAAGCAGGTGGACGGCAAACCACTTGGCGAAAGGAACCCAAAAGTACTCCAGGATGATTACGTGAAGTTCATCCGCTTTGCTCAATGGCGAATCAACCGAACCGGCGAAGGCATCATTGGTTTCATTACCAACCACGGTTACCTGGATAACCTGGTTTTTCGCGGAATGCGCCAGAGCCTGATGCAGAGCTTTAACGAGATTTACCTGTACGACTTGCACGGGAATTCAAACAAGAAAGAACGTGCGCCACTCGGGCAAAAGAACGAAAACGTATTCGATATCCAGCAAGGTGTAGCCCTCATGCTGTGTGTTAAGCAGAAAGGAAACACTCAGCCGGTCCGCATCTTCCACGCAGATCTTTGGGGAACTCGTGAAGCCAAATACAAGCACCTTTTAGAAACTGACTTGAAAGCAACCGAATGGTCAGAACTGAAGCCTTCTGCACCACTCTATCTCTTCTTACCGCAATCAAATGACCTCCGATTAGAATACGAAAAGGACTGGTCCGTGTCGGACATGTTTTCAGTGAATTCAAGCTGCATGAACACGGCGCGCGATGCTTTGGTGATTGATACCGATAAGGCGGCTCTAGCGGATCGTATTAAGCGCGTCGCCGAAGCGGAAGATTTGAACGAGCTTGCCCAATCTCTGGATGTAAAAAGCACAGGCTGGTGGAATTTCGCGAACGCGGTTGACGACTTGAAAAAGACAACCTCCTGGAAAAATCTGATCACAAAATGTCTGTATAGGCCGTTCGACCAACGATGGCTTTTCCATCACGCCAGTTTCATCGACAGACCTCGCATAGAAGCCAACTCCCACATGCTTCAGCCGAACATTTCGCTCGTTACCACGCGCCAAACCAAAGAGTCATTCGCCGTAGTTGCCACCGACCTGATTTGTGGTCAGCACAAAATAGCCGCTGTTTACGACCGAAGTTATTTCTTTCCGCTCTACTTGTTTGAAACCGAAAAGAAGCAGAGAAACGATTGGGGCAAGGCGGTTACGATGGCACTGTTTGATTCGCCAACAGGGTATCACACGCGCCGTGCAAATCTGAATCCCAAGTTTATCCAAGACCTCACACAACGGCTCGGCCTGAAATGGCTGCCGGTGGATCGCGGCGATTTGAAAAAGACCATTGGGCCGGAAGATGTTTTCAATTATGCCTACGCGGTGTTTCATTCGCCCACATATCGCGAGCGTTACGCGGAGTTTTTGAAAATTGATTTCCCGCGCCTGCCGTTGACCAGCGATTTGAAATTGTTCCGCGCCCTTGCCGCCAAAGGCGCGGAGTTGGTCGCGTTGCACTTGATGGAATCGCCCAAACTCAACAACTTCAGCACGACTTTCCCGCTGAAGGGCGACGACATCGTGGAGAAAGTCCAATACACGGACAACGACCGCCGTGTCTGGATTAACGCCAAGCAATACTTCGGCGGCGTGCCGAAGGCGGTTTGGGAATTCCATGTCGGCGGCTACCAGGTTTGCGAGAAGTGGCTCAAAGATCGTAAAGGGCGCAAACTCACCTACGATAACATTCAGCATTACCAGAAGACCGTCATGGCTTTGAGCGAAACGATCTGCAACATGCAAGCAATCGACACTGTGATTGAGAAACACGACGGCTGGCCGATTAGGTAGATGGAGTGATTTCTCTTGAAGCCCCCGCCGCGCTGCCACACAGTCAGTCCTGCCAGGGCCCATGGACTGTGGACTTACGAACCCCGCCAGGGCCGGAAGGCAGCAACGGTAGTTTGCTCGACATCTGCCGTGGTCACCCTGGCATTTTTCTATTTACGATTTCGGATATGCGATTGACGATTTGAAACAGTTGCTCGACGTACAGAATCTTAATCGTAATCTTTCTCTTAATCTTAATCGCGCATGAGCTATCAAGTCATCGCCCGCAAATATCGCCCGCAACGCTTCGCTGACGTGGTCGGCCAGGAGCATGTTACGCAGACGTTGAGCCACGCCATCGAGCAGAAACGCATCGCGCACGCCTACCTGTTCTGCGGGCCGCGCGGCACGGGCAAGACCACCATCGCCCGCATCTTCGCCAAATGCCTCAATTGCACCGGCGGGCCGAAGGTGGACTTCGACGAGACCGACACGCGCTGCATCGAAATCACCGAAGGGCGCGCACTGGACGTGCTGGAAATTGACGGCGCGAGCAACAACGGCGTCGAACAGGTGCGCGAACTGCGTGAGACCTGCAAATACGCGCCCGCGTCCTCCAAGTTCAAAATCTACATCATTGACGAGGTCCACATGCTCTCGACGGCGGCGTTCAACGCGCTGCTCAAGACCCTCGAAGAGC
>CAYIOH010000240.1:0-6570 GCA_964364975.1 uncultured Bifidobacteriaceae bacterium | reverse complement strand
GGCCGAAATCTGGATGGCAAGTGGATGCAGAATTCCCTGACTTTCTGCCGCTTCCAGACGAAGTGTCGCGAGAAGGTCAACTCGGGGACAGCATTATGACAGCAATCGTCTTGGCAGCGGACGCGTTAGGAGGGCAAGGCGAAATCGAACGTTTCAAATGGCTTCGCTTTACGGACCTCGGCAGGCTGAGGAAACAAGAGTGCGAACGTGTTGTCGCGTTGCGCGCGGAACTAACCAAGTGCGGTGGCCATGTCAGAGAAAACGGCGATGCGCTGGAAATTTGGCCCGCGCCGCTCCACGGCGCGGAGATCGAAACTTACAACGATCATCGCATGGCGATGTGTTTCGCGATTCTGGGATTGAAAGTGCCAGGGATAAAAATCAAGAATCCCGCGTGCGTGAAGAAAACGTTTCCCAATTTTTTCCAGAAATTGGCTGCGCCGCCGCCCAAAGGATTGGGCGCCGAGATTCGGGATGCAAATACGGGAAGGAAGTTGGAAGTGAGTGAGTTGTTTGCGGAGTGACGGGCTGTCGGAGCCCAGAATCGCCTATCATTAACACCTGGCTTTAGCCAGGTGTAGAGCGACAATCCGAGTTTGAAACCGTTTCAACGGTTTCATGGCGTGGTGAATAAACCATTGAAACGGTTATTCGCTTCGCAGTACTGGCACACCCCGCTGAAGCGGAGTGTTAATGAGAGCAGAAGCAGAGATTTGCGAAGTTGAAAGCGAACCATCCAATCGTCATCGCCATTGATGGCACGAGCGCCAGCGGCAAGAGCACCAACGCCAAGCTGGTGGCCAAGGCGCTGGGCTTTGTCCACGTGGACACGGGCGCGATGTATCGCACGCTGGCGTGGTATTGCCTCGAACGCCGCGTGAACGTAGAAGATGCCAAAGCCGTGGCCGCATTGTGCCGCCGTTGGAAGACGTCGTTGGCGTGTGTGGATGGGCATGTGCATCTGCTCGTGGACGGCTACGATCCCGCCAAGGAGATTCGCGGCGAGGCCGTGAGCGCGGCGGTTTCGCACGTGGCGACCATTCCCAAGGTGCGCGAGTGGATGAAGAAAAAACAGCGCGAGTGCATCCAATTCGGCAGCCTCGTCATGGAAGGTCGCGACATCGGCACGAATGTTTTTCCGGAAACAGATTTCAAGTTTTACCTGGATGCACACCTCGAAGAACGAACCAAGCGGCGCGCGGCCGAGGGCGTAAACGAAAATCTCGCCGCGCGCGATCAACGCGACAGCCAGCGGGCCGTCGCGCCGTTGATGATCGCGCTCGGCGCGAAGGTCATCAACAACTCGAACCTCACGTCGGCGCAGACGAGCGGGTTGATTTTGGAAGAGGTCCGCAAGCGGTTGGGGGACCGGAAATGAAAGCGGGCAGGGGCCAGAGGCCGGAATTCGGAGGTCGGAGGTCGGAGGTCAGAACTACAGCAGCGCGACGTCTTCCGATCTCTAACCGCCAGCCTCCGACCTCTGACTTCTGATCGAGATGAATTTCGTCTATTACTGCGGCTGGTGTTTTTTTCGGACGCTCTACAAGACCTATTTTCGCGCGCGCATGTACAACGCGGAGCGTGTGCCATCGAGCGGCCCGGTCATCATCGCGTCCAACCACGCGAGCTTCCTTGATCCGCCGCTGGTCGGTTCGTGCCTGCATCGCGGCATCAGTTATCTCGCGCGCGATACGTTGTTTCGTTATCCCGGCGTCGGCTGGTTGTTGCGCAAATGGGAATCCGTGCCCGTGGACCGCGGGGGCGCCGGCGCCGCGGGTTTGCGCGCGATTCTGGACCGGTTGTTGGCGGGCGGCGGGATCATTTTGTTTCCCGAAGGCACACGCACAGAAGATGGCAAGCTCCAACCCGCGCGCTCCGGCATCGGGTTGGTCGTCATCAAATCCACCGCGCCGGTCGTGCCGGTGCGCGTGTTCGGAACTTACGAGGCATTTGGCAAACACGTGCGCTTTCCTTTTCCGCATCAATTGACCGTCAAGTTTGGCGCGCCGCTGGACTTCGCGGCGTTGCGGTGGGAAGCGAGAAATTGTTCCAAAGCGCGGCTGAAGGAAATTTACCAGCAGGTCGCCGACGAAATCATGGCGGCGATTGCGAAATTGGAGCCGTGCGAAGACAAGGTGAAATTTCCCTGAATCGGAGCGCTATGCCCGGAGGATGGCTTGCCACATCGTTGCGCGAACGATTCACGCCAGGAAATCAAATGCCCAGGTTGGAAAGCGTGTTGCTGATCGCGTTCACAATGCGAACGAGGTTCGGATGCGACTCTTCGAAACCGGAGACCGACGAACGCAAACCTTGAACCGACAGTTTCAACAGTTGCGGATCCTGGCTTCCGCGCGTCGCCTCGTGAGCGGTGACTTGCGTGAAACCGGCGATGCTTTCGGCTTGTTCGATGTGCGTCTTCGACAGCTCGGCAACTTCCGACTTCAGCGTCGCCAGCAATTGCAGCAATTCACGTTTGCGGTCGCCCCCGACCGAATCTGCGGACTGAATCTGGGATTCGATTTTTGTCAGTGTGTCATCAATCATAAACTTCGTTCCTTCACCGCTGAATCAACATACCTGCGTCTCGGAAGGCTTCAAGCTCCGACGCGGCCTGGCGGCAGAATCTTTTCCACCTCGCGCCAGATCTCGCGGCGGACAGTTTCCACGTCACCGGTGGCGTCAATCTTTCGCACCCGCTGCGGTTCGGCGGCGGCAATTTTTTCATAGCCTTGCGCGACCCGTTCAAAAAACTCGAGGTCCGCCTCCTCGATCCGGTCGCGGATGAACGGCAGGGTGGACTGGCGTGAACGCAACCGTTCCTCGCTCACCCCTGGCGGCACGACGAGCAGCAATGTCAAATCCGGCCGCGTGTCACCGACCACGAGATCAATGACCGTCTTCACCGTGGGCAGGTGCAATTCGCGGCCGTAACCTTGGTAAGCCGTGGTCGAATCGTAAAACCGGTCGCAGACCACGATTTCTCCCTTGGCGAGCGCGGGGCGGATGAATTCGTGGACGAGTTGCGCGCGGCTGGCGTTCATCAGCAGCAACTCGGCCTCGGCGGTCATTGCGTCGTTGGCGTGGCTATGCTTGAGCGTGTGGCGGATTTCCTCGCCGATCGGCGTGCCGCCGGGTTCGCGCAGGACACGGGCCGTGTACCCCAACCCATACAGCCGACCGGCCAGCAGCGAAACCTGCGTGGACTTGCCGCTGCCCTCCGTGCCTTCGAATGTGATGAACAAACCTTTCATAGGCGGCGCGTGTTACGTGTTGCGTGTTGCGTCAAGCAGCCGTAGCGCGGACCGCATTGCTGGACGTGATACGCAACCACTGAAGCGACTCGTGCTTGGAAGTGTTCGGTCATGGTCAAGCTTTCTTCAGCTTCGGCCCCTTGGGCGTGTCTTCGATCGCCCAACCCTTTGCCTTCAACTCGTCGCGAATCGCGTCGCTGCGTTTGAAATCCTTTGCTTTACGTGCAGCTTCGCGTTCTAACGACAGAACTTCGATTTCAGCGGGATACACGCGCTCGATGGACATTCCGATGCCGAAAACTTTATCCACAGCTTCCCAAGTTGCGTAACACTGGGCTGCTTGCTGTTCCGACAATTTACCATCGGCGATTAGTCGGTTTGTGCTTCTGACCCAATCAAATATTATTCCCCAACCGCGCGATACGTTCAGATCGTCATCCATAGCCTCAGAAAAAATCGCCAATAGTTTAGCATCGGGCTCGGATTCTCTGTTACCTTTGAGATCGAATAGGTAAGTGAGGCAGTTTCCAATTCGCGTTAAAGCCTCGCGCGCACTTCGCAATCCTTCGAGAGTGAAGTTGAATGTTTCTCGATAATGCGAAGTGAGTAATAAGTAGCGGATTTCGTGTCCCCAAAAACCTTTCGCCAGTAAATCGCGCAACGTGAAGAAATTCCCAAGCGACTTGCTCATCTTCTTGCCCTCGACCAGCAGATGCGCGCCGTGCAGCCAGTATTTCACGAACGGTTTGCCCGTCGCGCCCTCACTCTGCGCGATTTCGTCCTCGTGATGCGGGAAAATCAAATCCTCGCCCCCCAGGTGCAGATCAAAGCTCGGTCCAAGAATTGTCATGCTCATCGCCGAACATTCAATGTGCCAGCCGGGACGGCCTTCACCCCACGGACTCGGCCACGAAACCTCGCCGTCGTCCGCCGCGCGCGCTTTCCACAACGCGAAATCCGCCGCGGCTTCCTTTGCGTATTCGTCGCTCTTGACGCGCTCGCCGGCGCGCATCTCCTCGAAGTTCAGCTTGAGCAACTGGCCGTAGGTGCGTCCGCTCGCGCGATATTTTTCGATGCTGAAATAAACCGAGCCGTCCGCCGCCTGGTAAGCGATGCCGTGCGCCAGCAGTTGTTCGATGAGCAAAATGATTTCCGCGATGTGCTCCGTGGCGCGGGGTGTCTCGTGCGGCATCCGGCAATTGAGCGTTTTCAAGTCCTCGAAGAACGCCGTCTCGAATTTGCCGGTGAACTCGCGCAACGACGTCTTCGTTTCGCGGACGCGCTTGATGATTTTGTCCTCCACGTCCGTGATGTTCATGACGTGGCGCACGTCGTAGCCCTTGAATTCGAGGTAACGCCGCACCAGGTCACCGAAGACGAACGTGCGCCAGTTGCCGATGTGCGCGAAGTCGTACACCGTCGGCCCGCAGCAATACATGCCGACTTTCCCCGGCGTGAGCGGCGCGAACTCCTGCACGGAGCGCGCCAGAGTGTTGAAAAATTTCAGGCCCATCTGCGGCGCGCAGGTTACGGGAAGGAGTCAAAATTCAAAGAGTAAAAATCCTCAACGCCCATCGGTTGGTGGCTTGGTTGAGGTTTCACCGCAAAACGATTTGGCGTTCTTCCCGGCTTAATTGCTTCCATTTTCCCATCGGCAAATTCTGCAGACGCAAGCCACCGATTCCGACGCGCACCAAACGCAGCGTCGGATGGCCGATGGCCGCCGTCATGCGGCGCACCTGGCGGTTTTTGCCCTCGACCAGTTCCAATCCAATCCAGCAATCGGGAACGCTCTTGCGGAAGCGGATGGGCGGATCGCGCGGCGGCAAGGTAGGGCGCGTCACTCCGTGCGCGCCGTTCTCCTCCCTCTCCTCACCCAAGGGAGGAGAGGGCTGGGGAGAGGAGGTTTTTTTGATTACCCTTCTCTCCGGCTCTCTCCCCGCTCGTTCCTCGTGGGGAGAGAGAGCAGAGGTGTTTGTTGTCACTTCCGGCTGCGGATCGAGTATCCACGCGCGGCAAGGCAGAGTCTTCCGGCCTTGAATCACCACGCCGCGAGCAAGCTGCTGCAAGGCTTCAAGCGCGGGGATGCGTTCGACCAGCGCCCAGTATTCCCGCTCGTGAGCGTGGCGGGGATGGAGCAACCGCTCGTTCAATTCCGGTTCATCGCTCAAGAGGAGCAAGCCTTCCGAGTCCGCGTCGAGCCGGCCAATCGGATACACATTTTTCGGAAAGCCAAATTCCGCCAAGGTGCGTTGGCCGGGATGTTCCGGTGTGAACTGCGACAGCACGCCATAGGGTTTGTTAAACGCGATAAGCATCTTTCGATTTCCGTAGCAGCCGGCGTCAGCAGGCTCAATCTCAAACTCGCAAAGCCCAAGTCAGCGTGTCGTTGGACGCAGCGGTTGACGCGCGGCTGCGAGATATTTAGGCTTCCTCCGCACTATGAGTGAACTTCACGATTCCTTGCTCGAACTGATCCGCCGCACCTCGGCTGAAATTCCTGACGACGTGCACAAGGCCATCCTCACGTCGCTGGAGCAGGAGAAGAAGAATTCGCTCGCGGCCAACGCCATCAAGATCATTGACCAGAACATCGCGCTGGCGAAAAACAAATCGCAACCGATCTGTCAGGACACGGGCAGCATTTTGTTTTACGTGGATTGTCCCGTCGGCTTCGACCAGATCACGTTTGCCGAAACCGCGCGCGAAGCCGTGACGCTCGCGACCAGGAAAGGTTTTCTCCGCCAGAACTCCGTGGATTCGCTCACCGGCAAGAACGATGGCACAAACGTCGGGCCGGGCGCGCCGGCGTTTCATTTTAATCAGCATCGCTCGCCGGAAGTGAGCGTGTGGCTCGTGCTCAAGGGCGGCGGCTGCGAGAACGTCGGCGCGCAATACTCGTTGCCCGCCGAGAAGCTCAACGCGAACCGCGACCTCGACGGCTGCCGCAAGGCGATCCTCGACGCCGTGTTGCAGGCGCAGGGCAAAGGCTGCGGGCCGGGCATCCTCGGCGTGTGCATCGGCGGCGACCGCGCGACGGGCTACGAGCTGAGCAAGACGCAATTCCTGCGGCTGATTCCCGACCGCAATCCGAATCCCGAACTCGACGCGCTGGAGCAGGACATTTTGAAAACGGCGAACGAACTCGGCATCGGCCCGATGGGCTTCGGCGGCAAGACGACGTTGCTGGGCGTGAAGATTTGCGCGGCGAACCGCCTGCCCGCGTCTTTTTTCGTGAGCGTGAGCTACATGTGCTGGGCGTATCGGCGTCAGGGCGTGACGCTGGATGTGAGCGGGAGAATTGGGAAGTGGTTGA
>CAYIOH010000239.1:0-6611 GCA_964364975.1 uncultured Bifidobacteriaceae bacterium | reverse complement strand
TGGCGCGGTTGCTGGCGACTTGCAGCGAAGCGCAGTTCCGCAACCCGGCGGAAGCGCTGCGGTGGGCGCAACGGGCGCGGGAACTGACGCAATCCGGCGTTCCGGAAGTGCTGGACACGCTGGCGGCGGCTCAGGCGGCTGGCGGGGATTTCGACGGGGCGGTTGAAACCGCAAAGCAAGCGCTGGAACTGGCTACGGCGGCTGGCAATCCAATTTTCGCGCGGGAGATTCAGAGCCGGCTGCACTTGTATCAGGCCGGCCAGCCCTATTGGGAACCGCCACCAGACGGGAGCCGGAAAAAGTAGAGCAGGTGAAGCGGAGGGCTTGAGCAGCATGCGGCCAATGACTGTCTTGCTCCGTGCGCGGCGTTTGAGTACGCTTGCCCAGCCTGCGGCGCGCACGGAGTGACGCGCCCTTGGAGCTTTCGGCGATTTGAGGTGTCCGCTCAGCCGAGACGGGGCTACGGTTTATTCCAAATTCTGAAATCCAAATGACGAATGACGAAAGAATGACGAAACTCGAAGCCCGAAACCCGCTAAATCCTCGAGGGGACGGATGGCAAGGCTCGGCACCAAACCGACGCGGCGGAAACAATGATTCGTCATTCAAACTTCGGGCTTCTTTCGTCATTCGTCATTCGTCATTCTAGCTTCGAAATTCAGGCTTATGCGACCGGTGGACATTCAACAGATTGGCAGCGAAGTGGCCGTCAAGTGGGAGGACGGCGGCGAGAGTTTCATTCCGTTGGAAAAATTGCGGCGGGCCTGTCCCTGCGCGGGCTGCCGGGGCGAGGTGGACATCCTGGGCCAGTTGCACAAAGGGCCGGAGGTGGCGCTGCCGCCGGCGGCGTTTGAACTCGCGCGCTTTACGAGCGTGGGCGGGTACGCGATCCAGCCGGTCTGGGGCGACGGCCATGCGAGCGGACTTTTTTCCTTCGATTACCTCAAGCGCGTGGCGGAGGCTTCAGGGTAGGGCGCGCACGGAGTGAGAACGTCTCAAAACTCGATGATTTCTTCCTCTCCCCATGAGGAACGAATGGGGAGAGGACCGAGGAGAGGGGAATTCTGAAGAAAAACTCACCTCCTCTCCCCGGCCCTCTCCTCCATTTCATGGAGGAGAGGGAGAAGACATCGCTGGCCGGTGGTTTTGAGACAGCCTCGGAGTGACGCGCCCTGCCACAAATAAAAAGCGCGGGCATTGCTGTCCGCGCTTTTTTTGTTCAAGAGAATTTACCGATTCAGGCCGCTCATGGTTGCACCCGCACGCGGTAGAAGCGCATGGCCGGGCCATTTGAATTATCGTGGAATTCAATATCCGCGCCGGTGCCGGTGTTGGTGGAAATGGCGGTCCACGACGGCACGGTGAAGTCCGGTGACCACTCGACGACGTACTGTTTGTTGGCGCCCGACGGCCAGCGGATGACGAAATCCTGGGCCTGGCCACGACTCAAACGCAGGCGCAACACCGAGGCCGCGTCGTTGGGGTCCGTGCCCGATTTACATTCATGCAAGTTGTCCGCGCCATCGCCGTCCGCGTCGGCGGTGGCGGCGGAAAGCACGTTGTTGATCGAACCAAAGTAACGCAACCGCCAGGCGTCAGAAATGCCGTCGCCCCAAGAGGACGCCGAACGGTCGGACAACGTAATCAGGCCCGTCTGCGTTTTCTTCGGGAACGAGCCCAGACCGTTGGGAGACGCGGATGCGTGTTCAAACCGGACCGCGTAAGCCGCACTGCTGGCGGCGTTCGCCGGAACCTGCACGGTCAAGAGGCCGAGCGTCGCGTTGCTCGAAACCCCGGGGCTGGAACTGTTAAGCCAGGTCGCGGCATAGTTCCCGTTGCCTTTGGAATCGGTGAGCGTAGGCGTACCCAGCGCCGGGTTCGGGGCGAACTGGATCGCGCTGGTCAGTGCCGGCGAACCATCGAGCGGCGTCACGCTTAGATTCAACATCAACACGCGCACCGGATAGTCGCCTTGGATTTGGGCGGTGATCGGGACTTGCAGCGTCTGGCCTGCCGAGGCGACAAAGTCCGCGCCGGCGAATTTGACGGAGGCGGCGCTGGCTGCCGGAGACAAACTCAAGGGGCGCGCCACCGGCGGCGGACTGCAGAGGCTCTCGGCCACCCGCTGGCCGTTGGCCCAAAACCGGTTGAACCAGCACAAGCTCGGATCCAGCGACCGGCGGAATGTGACATAGACATCACACACATCCAGTTGGCCGTCGCCAAACATGATTTGGTTGATGTCGGTGTCGTTACCATCGAACAGATTGCCCGGAGTAGCGTAGTAGGTCGCATTGGTGTAATAACCGTTCTCGGTGTCCAGCTCGCCGCGGTTGCCGCAGGCATCCATCGCGTCGAAAAAGTCGCTGACATTCGTGTAACCAATACCGTTCCAAGATTTCTTGTCGTAAGGCGGGTAGTTGAGACTGTAAATGGCCGACTGGAAGACTTGCATGACATCGTCGTTAAGAAGGTTAGAGTTGCCAAAATCGCCGGCGTTGAACCAGCGGAACGGCGCGGCATCGCCCACCGTGTATTTGCGCTGACTGACAGTGACAGTTTTGAGCGCGCTGATGGGGCCATTGGTGGGCGCGGCAATATACACATCCGAACCGGGTGCGCCGATGCCATCCGAGGTCGCCGAAGGTCGTCCGATTTGGATTTGATAGGTCTGGTCATTGGTTGCGGTGGCGGGGACAGTGAAACTGAATCCGCCAGCAACGACTCTGCCTGCCGAGCTCAAAAACATGGTGTCGTGGGCCATGGAAAAGGTGATGAGGTCCTGCTTGGTGGTATCGTAAAGGTTGGTTTTTCCCGCGCGTTCCAGCCAACCGACGCCCATCAGGTTGTTGGTGCTGTCAATGAACAGGAGGCTGGAAAAATTAGTTGAGCCATCGAGCCAGATTGGATTTGGCACCACAGCGGTACTCACAAACATAGCCGGCGGGATGGTTTCATAAACAATCGGGGTGACGCCTGGAATGGGTTTGACCAGCATGGACTCGAATGAAATGGCGCCAGGACTAATGGCGGGGCCGGTCAGATTGGTGGCGGTCAAATTAAATTGCAAACTATACATCTCCACTCCCGACAGCAGCGAAAGCGTGACCGGGGCATAAAAGGTTTGTCCGGGCGACGCGACGAAATCACTGGAGGCCTCGCCGGAGGCAAAACCGAAGCTGATGCTGTTGGCCACGAAGTTGGTGGCGGAAAAAAGGGCGCTGACCACTCCGCTCGGTTGATAACCGGTGCGGAAGGCGCGGATTTTGAACATCGTGTTGGTGATTATGTTCAGGGACAGAGTCGCGCCGCTGTAAATCGGGCCCAAGCTGGGCGCGGCATTGGTGGGATCGGTGCCATCGATCGTGTACCACATCTGAGCTCCGACCGTCTGGTTCGTGATCGTGAACTGGGCGGCGTTGTTGCCGGTGATGATCGGATTGGCGGTGATGAATTGGATGCGCGCCTGAACGACCAGGCTGTTGGGGCTGCCGTCGTTCTTGGTGCCAATGGCCTTGATCGTCATGTCGTAATACCGGGTGGCGGGCAAATCCACGACCGACCCAAGCGGCAGGTTATCGGCATAAGACGGCGGCGTCCCGCCGACGTAAGGCGAGGGATCGGGAATGCTGCCGGTGGCCGGCGTCTCTCCCGACGTGAAAAACACCTGGCCGCCGTTAGTGCCCGGCAGGATGGCGAGGATCACGTCATTGTTGAAGACAAAGGACGAGCCGGAATGGAGTACCGATAGAAAATTCGGATAGGGGAAATCCACCCAGCCGATGACCGGCGGCGGCACTGGCGGTGGTGGGGGCGGGGGCTGCGGCAGGACGGTGCTGACCTAGCGGATGACGTGGTAATAGGTTTCCGTGGTGTAAACCGTGCTATCGGGCGCGAAGACCACGCCGACCGGTTGACGCGCTTCAACACCACCCACCAAATCAGGCACCGTAACGGTGCCATCCCACCAGCCGGGGAAGATGCCTTGGCTCGGATTCGCGGGTCCGTACCAGTAATTGGAACTGACACCATAGAGGTTGCTAACGACGCCACTGGTGAGCACCGCTTTGACGCGGTGATTGCCGTAGTCGGCGACCACCAAAGTGCCGTCGCCGGCTTCCGCGACGCCATAGGGCCGATTGAACTTGGCGGTGGCACTGGAAGCGACGTTGTTGGCAGACGTGAAGTCACCCGCGCCATGGAAACCGGCGTTGGTTGTCACGACGCCGCTGATTGGGTCAATGAGATAGATGCCGTGGCGGCCGGAGTCGCAAGCGGCGATGGATCCGTTATGCTTGAAAACAATTCCCTGCAAGGAGACGCCTGGGTAAGCCACGGTGGCCACGGTGGTCTGGGTGCCGTTGGGCGCGATGCGGATCAGGGTGTTGCTTTGAACGGTCAGGTAGATGTTGCCAATGCCGTCCAGCGCAATTCCGGCGGCATTGGTCAGACCGGTGGCGTTGGTCTTGACCAGATCGCCGAAAGAGTCGAATTGCAGAACCGTTCCGGTGGTGCTGATCGTATTCGTAGTACCACGGTTGAGAACATAAACATTGCCGTTGGCGTCAACCGCAACTCCGACGGGCTTGGCAATCAAGCTGGCCGGGACGAACGCGTTCGGAACGAACGTGTAGGTCCAGTTGCCAGCCAGATCAAGCTGACGAACAGCGTTGTTGTCCCGGTCGGCCACGAACAGGTATCCGGCCGCGGCATCCAAGGCGATGCCGAATGGCGTGTGAAACTTCGCGGTGGCGACGGTGTCGCCATCCACATAGCCGTAGGAGGTCTGGGGATAGAACTGCGAGGGACCGCCCGTTAGAGTATCAACTGTCGTCGCCATCGCCGTCAGGTTAGCCGCGGCCAGCAGCAACACCATCATCGCGGTGGCGCAGCGCCCGCCGCTGCGGCGCTTTCGCGCAACGACCGTCCACAGGTCTTTGAAAAGTTCAGTTTTCATAGAAATTTTTAGGCTGACATTTTCGTGTCAGAAGTTGCGCCGCGAATTACGGCTAGGGTGAATATTCCGGCGCGGTTTTCGGTTTGCTCCAGTCGCGGGGCTTGCCGCTGTCCCAAGCGGACCACTCTTCCTTCACATCATCTGCTCCGGTGGTTTTCAGGAAGGTTGATTGGGTCGGTTGAAAATCGGTGTCCTGCACAATGGTCGGCGTGATGAAGATGAGGAGGTTTTGCTTGTTGCGTTCCTTGGAGTCCTTGCGAAAGGCCAGGCCCAATACCGGAATATCGCCCAGGATGGGGACTTTCGTGTTGCCATTGAGTGACTCATCGGAAATCAGGCCGCCCATCACCAGCGTGTTCCCACTGGGGATAAGAACAGCCGTCTCTGCTCTGCGCGTGAAGAATGAAGGCACCACGCTTTGTTTATTATCAACCGTGCTGGTAAAACTCGGCCCGAGCCGGAGGACGCTCTGCAGGATTTTCATTTCAATGAAGTCGTTGGCGGTAATACGGGGCGTGACGTCCAGATTCACTGTCAAGTTCGAGTACGAGATCTGGGAGCCGCCGGTCGTATTCGCCGTGGACGCCTGGACATTCACGATCGGGTACATGAGGCCGACATCAATCGTTGCTTTCTGATTGTCCAGCGTCACCATCCGCGGCTCGGAGATCACTTTGGTGTCGCTGGAGTTGTTCAGAAACGACAGCGCCACATTCAAGCCATCGGCATTCAAGAAGGCCGTTGCGGGATTTAACCCTTTGAGGGTATTAAGGCTGAGTCCGCCATTGCCAATCGTGTGGCGAACGAGCAAGTCTGTGGTGGACTCCGGTCTGGTGGTGATTGTTCTCCCACCGGGCAGAGTAGTGGTGGTCGGTATACCAGGGATGGCGGTTGTATTTTCCTTGGGATCACCGAAGGTGTTGCCATTACCAAAGGAGATGTTCTGCTTGCTCAAGGTGCTGGACCAATCAATGCCTTTGACCGACTTCGGATTCACAGTGGTTTCGAGGATTTTCGCTTCGATGAGCACCTGCTTGGTCGGCTTGTCGAGGCTGGTGAGCAGTTCCTCCACGGCCACTTGTTCCTTCTCGGTCGCCACGACGACCAACTGGCTGGTGCGAATGTCCGCTATCGCTTTGCTGCGTTTGTCGGTGAGCGTGCCCTGGACACTGGCCATAACATTGCTCGGCCCGGCGAACTTGAGCTGGATGACCTTGGTGACGAGCGGATCGGGCGCGGCGGGGTCCTTGACGGCGACACGCGCGACTTTCGTCTTGGGGTCCTCGACCAGTTGCAGATTGTAAGTTGTCAACAGCGCCATGAGGGCCTGTTCGGAGGTGAGATTTTCCCAGCGCAAATTGATGTTTGGCTGCGGGGCCGCCTTGCCATCCGGCCCGGTCTGGCCGAACGCGACTTTCGGGTCGAGGATGTAATTGAGTCCCGCCTGGCGCGCGAGGTTTTCGATGGCCGTCGTCAGCGCCACATCCTGAAACTGGATGAGCGGAATGACGGTGGAGGCTGACGCTGCGGTGACCAGCGGAGCGGCGGCCGGTTCAGCAGCGGCTGGCGCAGCAGCGGCCGGTTCAGCAGCGGCTGGCGCAGCAGCGGCCGGATCAGCGGCGGTTGGCGCAGCAGCGGCCGGTTCAGCGGCGAC
>CAYIOH010000238.1:5423-6619 GCA_964364975.1 uncultured Bifidobacteriaceae bacterium | reverse complement strand
CCCAACTCACACACGCCGGGCCAAAAGACGCTGCCCGCGAAGCGGAACTGAGTGCGCCATCCGGCGTTGGCTGCAGTGATCTTGTTAGACGCGAACCTCAGAATACCAGATGAACTATTTGATTTGGATCGTAGTTCTGTTGACATAATCTCGAAGCGCCATGCTCTCCCAGCAGGCAAAGGAGAACTTGCTTCCCTTCCGCACCTGAAGGTCAGACAATAACAGCGCGATCTCGACACCATCCTTCCCATGTGCCACCAGCGGGTTTGCATCTTTCGATTCCGCTTTGCGGATCTGCTGATCGAACAGTTTTGATGACGCATCCCACCGCTTCATATCATAGCTCAGATGGCAGCCCGACAGCGTCCCTCCGGTGATAGAAAATCCGGTCGGAAGATAAATCTGAATTTCAGTGCCCAAAATGCTCGACGAGCCATCGGCGTCCCTGTCAGTTGCCCCCGTGTTGGTGTTCATGTCACTGTCGATATACAGATAGCCTAAATCTCCGGTTCTGCGCGTTTTGTCATATCGCTCTTGCACGGTAGGCTTGCACTTGATGAACAGATACAAATAAGTCTCGTCATTGTTATAGTAGAATTCTTTGAGATCAATTCCGTCGAAGGCCGGAGTCATTTTGACTTTGCTCCAATCAAGGCCCGTTTCGTTCCAGCCAGTCTGATAGCCTTTCCAGTCTCCGAAAACGCCGTCGATTTTGCACTTGGGTGGTGGATTAGTAACCTCCTTGGCCTGAGCGCTGAGGCGGCCATCGAATGTCAAAGTGAGTAAGACGGTGATCAGGAATTGCAACCAAGAGCATCGTTTCATATGCCGTTATGGGTTCTCATAGCGCCTAACAGTATTTATTGGGACAAACCCAGAAGCCAAAAACAAATCGCCTTGCCGATTTCATGGCCATCTCTTACGCCCGCAGCAATGCGTTGGCAAGCACGTTCTTGAGAGGAATTCACTGGCGCCGGGGCGGACGTATGAGGAGCAGACGCACCTGACGGCGCAAAGGCAAACTCAGAAAAGCAAAATGCCAAATGCCGGTGGAGGCCGACTGGCGGCGCGCAGCGGAGTGAGTCGTCCTACCTGGCGCAAGCTGGCGACACCAATTGCACGAATTGACTCGAATTGAAGGGACGCGCGGTTTCGGGTAGGGCGCGGACACCGGGTGCGGCCGCCGCCTCCTCGGC
>CAYIOH010000238.1:0-5413 GCA_964364975.1 uncultured Bifidobacteriaceae bacterium | reverse complement strand
GTGCGGGGGGGGGGGGTTGGGGCCGGGCGCCCCCCCCCCCCCCCCCCGCGGCTCGCAGGCGACGGAAAGCCCTACCCACCATTCGAGAGCGCCTTCAACTTCAACCGCGCAAGCCACCGAGGCTGCGAACAGAAAGTTCGAGAACGCTGCCGATGCATCCAGTCCTACTGACTTCCCCTGGGACTCCAAAGGAACACCCGACGGTGCAGACCGCCGCGGGCGTTTCGATCCGCAGGCAGGGGTTCGATGAGCACGACAATCTGATTCGTTTCGCCGGGACGGATGTGCGAGGTGACATCAATGTCGAAGGGGTTCCGGGCGTTCAAGCGGGCGCGGTGGTCCACCAGCCGGCCGTTTATCCAAATCCACATCTCGCTGCCGTAAATTCCCCCGATGGCGAGCCGCAAAGGCTTTCCGCCGGCATCAACAGGCACAGCGACGACCGTTCGATACCACGCGTGTCCGGCGTATCCGTAGCCGCGACGGTCCTGCAAGCTCTGCGCCTCCCAGTACATCGTCGAGTCCAGATTATCCCACCTGCCTTTTGCTTCCGGCGCATACCACTGCTCGAACGTTCCGATCCGCTCGGGGTCCTTCCGAAATTGCCAGCGTCTCGGCGTCATCGCGACGAGATTGCCGCGCGAACCGTTCATGCGGTCGGCCAGTTCCTTGTAGGTCTTGCGGTACCATTCGAGAGCACCGTCGCCCTTGCTCGCCCACTCGGGTGTGACCGGAATAAGTGCCGGATTGATCCTTCCCAGTTCGCCGCGCAGACGCAGCATTTCGTCGGCTTGACGCACGCCTCCGGCGAAATCACCTGTGGCGACGGTTTCTTCCATGTTCAGGTAGGCGCGGATGTATTGGTGAACGAAGTCCAGCACTTGAACGTGCGATGCCTGCGGCGTGTTGGCCGTCAATCGAATCGCTTCGGCGATGTCGCGGTCGAGTTTCTTCGTCACCTTGGGCGTGTAAATGACTTGCCAAGGCACGAGCCGCCCGAATGTGACATGGATCGGCGCGTCGCCAACGGCTTTCTCCATCGTCCAGATGTAATCTTCCACCGGCCGGGCGGCGCCACCGTAAAACTTTTCGCAGTAGTCGCGCACGAGCGCCCGCACGTTGGCCTGGGCATTCCACATCAACCGCGACCGGATGTAGTAGTTCAAGTGAGTCACCATCCAGCAGTTCTGACCTTCGGTCCAGAATCCCCAGACGCCGCGGCTCTTGAAGTAGCCGAAATCGTTTTGGAGATTGTGCAGCATCGGGAACGGCAAGCCATCCAGCGCCTTGGCGGGATCGTAATCATAAATGAACACGCAACGCAGGTCGGTGGTCCACCGGTCGAGCACGTTCTGGTACACCTGCCGATGCCAGCATTTCGGATCGTTGATCGGATGGAAGGTGCAGGAATCCAACATGGCCGACTGGATGCCAAGATTCGCGGCCAGTGGACCGATGCCTTCGGGCGGACGCGCGCGGTTGGCGTAACCGTTCGTGAACAGCCAGCGGTCGGGGAATTCCTTCGCCACCTCGGCGGCCACGGCGTTGGCAAAGCGAAACCACATTTCGCTCAGGCTCGGCTGACCGAGACCCTTGCCAGAAAAGTTGGGACTGGCTGCTTCGCAGCGCGGGCAGAAGCATTGCGGATGACCGTCGGGCGGGCCAAAACCGAACGTCACTGCCTCCGGGTGCGCGCGAAACTCCTGCTTGATGGTTTCCGCTGCGATCCTCACCGCCTCCGGGTCGGTCAGGCAAAGCATGTCCTTCACTCGCTCGCCCTTTTTGTTCTTCGCGTAAATGTTGGGATGGCTCGCAAAATATTTTTCCGCCGGCGCGAGGCGCGTGATGGTGCCGTCACCGGGCAGGCTGATTCCCTTGAGACTGTTCATCCGGTTGCGGTCCATCCACACCGCGTAGTCCGCGGCGTCGGTTCCCTGCACTGGCATCCAGCCGGAATACCAGATGTTGCGGAAGCGGAAATCTGGCCGCTCGTGAACATCCAACGGTCCGACCTCGATGGTGTCCAACCTCGGCAACACTTCTCCGAACGCGCCGGGGAAAAACCAGCGGCAACCCAGGCGATCCAGCAGATCGTCCACGGCATACACCGTTCCGCGATAAAACGCGTGCTCGTTGCCCGCGAGGATCAGCGTGTTCCCCACAGTCTTGATGACGTATTCCTCCTCGTTCATCGCGTTGGTGAAGCGCGGCAGCAGGTTCACACCCAGTTCGGCTGCTCGCCGGCTGTGGCCCACCAAAATCTGTGGCCCTGACATCGCCGAGGCTTCAACGCGGATTTCCAGGCGCGCTCCGCTGATGCGGGCCAGGTAATCCTGCAACAGCTTGGCCGCCTCCCGGGCCTGGTCGCTTGCATCCGCCGCAACGACAATCACCGCCTGCGGCTGCCCCTTCTCCACCAGAGTCACGCCGGCGTTTGCGCTCAAAACCGCCAGC
This sequence comes from uncultured Bifidobacteriaceae bacterium, assembly GCA_964364975.1. Classification (GTDB taxonomy): domain Bacteria; phylum Verrucomicrobiota; class Verrucomicrobiia; order Limisphaerales; family JADLHS01; genus JALOTT01. The sequence continues at coordinate 2,959 of CAYIOH010000238.1, read as the reverse complement.
GCGGCGCTGGAAACAGCCAGCACCAGCAGCCAGCGCCATGCGCGTGTGAATTGGTTTTCCATCGCAGTTGGCCGGGAGGTCATTTTTGCACCTGAATCTTCCGTAGATCGAAACCCGGCGGGCGCTCGTAAACGCTGCCCGGCACGAACACGGAATCCAAGCCGAAGAAGTAACCCTTCGATTGGGCGGACTTGCCCGTGCACTCGAAGCGCAGCGTATGCGTGCCAGCGGCGAGCGTCTGTTTGCCCCAATCGCAGGCCTTGCGGGTCACATCCTTGGCGTAAAGGTCCACAGTGGCGAGTTCCTTGCCATCGAGCGACACGCGGTAGATGCCGTAGTCCCATGACTGGATCAAGTTGCCTCGCAGGCCGCCAGCCAGTTCTTTGTCGAGCGTGAAGCTCACCTCGACCCAGCCCTTGTCATCCGCCGGGGTGAACCACAGTTGCTTGCCTTCCTGCGCCACGCCCGGCAGGCGCTGCACCTGGATCGGGTGATCGGAATGTTTCGCGTTGATTACCTCCCGCCAGCCAACGACGAGCTGGTGCGGCCGGTCGGCGAGACGCTCCGGGCCGGGCGGCAACGCGGGCCAGGACTTGTGCGGTTCAGTCTGATACCAGAACGCCACGCTGGACATCAGATCGTCGCGCTCGATGAAGCCATTCTCCTTACCGTCCGGGAAGTGCTGCGAGCCTTTGTGCTCGATCTCGACGCGCAGCGACTTTTTGAACGTGACCGGGTCGGTCAGGTGGAAGCGATACGCCGTGCCGTGGTTGCCGGTTTCGTAGCCTTCCCAAAGCGGCGTGCCGTAGAATGGCCCGTCCTGCACGCGGAACCCCCAGCCGTCGCAGAAATAATCCTCCGTGCCCGTGCCGCGCAGCCGCGGCTCAATCTCGCCGTCAATGAAGAAGAAATCGTCGCCCTCGCCATACCAGCCCGGCGACATCATCTGCACGCTCTGAATCGTGCCGATGTAATGCCCGCGTCCTTTGATGTCGGCAAGGAGGTAGTTCCGGCCCATCACACACGGGAATTCCTGCCGATACATGGCGTGGAAATAAAGCGTGTCCTCGTGCAACGACTTGTGCTGCTGCCAGTCCACGTAGAAGTAGAAGGCGTGGCACTTGCGGTCGCTTTCGTTCGTGACGGTGATGCGCGCCGACTTGCGGAACGGCATGGGCCAGTAGCAATTCCGCCCGCGGCCATCCGAGGAAACCTTGATGGGCAGCGAGACGAAGGATTTATCAATGCCGTGCCCGATGCCGAAGAAATCGCCGATGGGCACCTCGACGCTGGGATGCTCCTCACCGTCCCAGTAGATGCGGAGGGTCATGAGGCGCGAGTAATGCGGTGCTTCGTGCGCGATGGTGCACCAGATGTGTGCGATCTGGCCCGGGCCTTTCAGTTCGGCCACGGTGAGGGTGCCGCCCGGCGGGATCGGGCGGGCATCGCCGTTGCCGTTGTGCCAGTCGGCATCGGACGACGAGGTGCGCATGGTTTCGAAGTCCTTGGCCTTTTCGAGGCCGGACAGCGGATTGCCGGGCGAGAGTTGGGCGGGCGCGGCGACGAGCGACGCGGACAGCAGGAGAATGGACAGGGAACAAGTTTTCATGAGTTGATTGAAACGGTTGACAGGATTGATTGTGCCATTGGCAGCCACGGGTGCGGAGGATAGAAATCTTCGTGGAATCTGTCCATCGCAGAGAAAAGGATTATCCTCCGCAGCATAGCCGGGGCGTGGCAGCGCCGGCAAGGAAGCCACCGTCAGTTTCAGAAACTCCGGCGTGTTGCAACTCCGTTTTTTGGGCGAGCGTCGTCGAATATCGCCTTGCGACTCCGCGCCGAACGTATTACCAAGGCAGCGCGCAAAGACCGCTGTTAATCCGATGAAAGCCACGATCGCCAGTGTGCAAACGTTTTCAGTCCCCTACCCGACCGTGGGCTGGTTCAAGTTCCTTGAAGGCCCGAAGGGCAGGCCCGGCGGACGCGCGTCAGTCGTCGTGAAGATCACCGCGGACAACGGCGCGGCGGGCTGGGGTCAAAGCGTGCCGACGCATCGCTGGAGCTACGAAACGCTCGAAACGGTGCAGACCACGATCCAGAACTACCTCGCGCCGGAGTTGGTGGGGCTTGATCCGTTTGACGAGGAAGCGGTTCGCACGGTGATGAACCGCATCATCGCGCCTTCGTTTTCCACCGGCCAGCCGATCTGCAAAGCCGGCGTGGACCTCGCGCTCTTTGATTTAACCGGCCGGCTGCTCGGGCAAACCGCCGCGCAACGTTGGAACAAAACGGGCCGCGACCAAATCACGTTGAGTTGGACGGTGAACGCGCGCACGCTCGATGAGGTGGAACGCGTCGTCGGCGAGGGTCAGGCGCGCGGCTACCGGCATTTCAACGTGAAGATCGCGCCTGATCCGAAGTTTGATCTGGAGCTTTGCCGATTGGTAAAGCGCCTCGCGCCGGAGGGATTCCTTTGGGCCGATGCCAACGGCGGTTACGACGAAGCGACGGCCCTCGAAATCGCGCCGAAGCTGGCGGACCTCGGCGTGCCGGTGCTCGAACAACCGCTGCCCGCCGCGCGGCTCACCGGTTACCGGCGGTTGAAGCAGCAAGGCGCGCTGCCCATCCTGATGGACGAGCCGATCGTGTCATGCGCCGAATTGGAGGAGTTCATCAAGCTGGGACTGCTGGATGGAGTCGCGATGAAGGTGGCGCGCTGCGGCGGCATCACCGAGGCGCGGCGGCAGATCGAACTGGTGCAGAACGCCGGACTGATGTGGCTGGGCAGCGGCTTGACTGACCCGGACCTTTCATTGGCGGCGACGCTTGCGCTCTACGGCGCTTACGATTTGAAATTCCCCGCCGCGCTCAACGGTCCCCAGTTCCTGAATCACAGCATCCTCAAGCAACCGTTTGAAGTCGTGAACGGCGAAGTGGCAGTGCCGAGCGCCGCGGGCCT
>CAYIOH010000237.1:0-6648 GCA_964364975.1 uncultured Bifidobacteriaceae bacterium | reverse complement strand
AGGCCATGAACACGCCCGGCTCGCCGAACTGCACCGCGCCGCGCACGAGGAATTCTGCGGCCAACAGCGTCTTGCCGCACCCCGTGCCGCCGCAGACGAGCGTGGGCCGCCCCAGCGGCAACCCGCCGCCGGTAATTTCGTCGAGACCCTGGATGCCCGTAGGGCACTTGGGCAAATGAGTCGCTGGAGAGGTAGGTTTGGAGGCGTTTGTTTTTGTTTTCATTCAAGAGCATCCTTCAGCAGGACGGTGATGCGTTTCATAGGTATTAAACCCGGTTGCCGTTCGTGAACGGAATTTGTGCTCGAATGGTCGTGCCTTTGCCCGGCGCGGATTCGACAGCAAAACTGCCGCCGACCATCTCCAACCGCTCTCTCATGCCAAGCAGTCCCAATCGTCCGTTCCCTTTCAAGTGCAGCACGCGTTCCACGTCAAAGGATTTGCCGTCGTCTTTTATTTTCATACATATACGGTCGCGAAGTTTCTGAATGCTCACTTCCACCCGGCTGGCCTGCGCATGGCGGGCCACGTTGGTGAGCGCCTCCTGGGCAACGCGAAAGAGCACCGTTCGTTTGGCTGTGTTCAATTTTTCCAACCCCGTGAAGGCCGTCAAACTGGTGCGGACGCCGGTGCGCGTGGTGAAGCTTTTCATGAACGAATGGAGCGCGGGAATCAGCCCCAGGTCGTCGAGCACCGTCGGGCGCAGTTCCCGTGCGAACTGATGCACGATGTCCACCGATTTCTCGACCAGCCGTTGCGTGCTGGAGATTTTGTTCTGGAGGTCCTTGGTGTTGACCGTGGATTCCGCCTTCAAGGAAGCCAGCCGGATGTTGATGCCCGTCAAGGTCTGGGCAATTTGATCATGCAACTCGCGGCTGATCATCTTGCGCTCTTCCTCCTGGGCCGACAAAAGCTGGCGGGACAGCAGCCGCAATTGTCCCTGCATGTGCCGCGATTGCTCCAGCAACCGGCTGTAGTGTTGCTCGCTCTTCCGGAGGGACTCCTCCGCCGATTTGCGCTGGAGGATCTCCTGTTGCAACCGCCGGTTCGAGGCGGTCAGGTCCACGCTCCGCTGGTGGAGCGCCTGATTCAGTTCCACCAACTGGCCGTTGGCCTCCCGTGCCGCCCGGTGTGTCTGCTCGATTGGCGTGATGGCCTCGGCAAAAAATGTTCCCGCCCGCCGGATCATCCGATCCCGGATGCCGGGGGAGTGGCCCGGTAACACCAGGGTAATCAACGCCTGCTCGTGAAACCGGGCCAGGTCCAACGTCTCCAACCCGAGGGCCCTGGCCCGGTGTCCCAGTCCCTGCGCCGGCTGCAAGCTCGCCCGTGGACCTTGCGCCAGGTGTTTGCGCAGCGCGGCGACATATCGTTGCGACAGCCCGTTTAGTTTACGCGCCATTTGAGGTCCTATTTTGCGTCCTATGGTGAACACCGAATTCACGAGCGAACCGATTTATGCTTTTTACCGATTTATCCACCAACCGTTGCGTGCTGACAATCTCTTTCTTGAGGCCGTGGGCGTTGACCGCAGCCTCCTTCTTCAACGTCAACAGCCGGACATTGATGCCCAGCAAAGTCTGGGCAATCTCATCATGCAGATCGCGGCTGACTTTCTTTCGCTTGTCCTCCTGCGCCGACAGAATCTGGTGGGTCAGGCCCTGCAAATGTTTCTGCAAGTGACGTGATTCCTTTAAGAGTTTGCTGGAGTGTTCCCCGCTTTTCTTGAGAGCTTGCTCCACGGTCTTGCGTTGGACGATGCCCTGTTTCAGGGACCGGTGGGAAGCCGTCAGGTCCATCGTGCGCCGGCCCAGCGCCTTGCTCAGTTGACGCAAGCGCACGTTGGCCTTGAGCGCGGCGTGATGCGTTTCCTCGATCGGGGTGATGGCCTCGGTAAAGAATATCTTCGCCCGTTTGATGAGGCCGTTTCTCCTGCGGGAGGCTTCCAGGGTGGCGAGTGCTGCTTCGTGAATCCGGGCCACGTCCAACGTCTCCAGACCGAGGGCCGCAGCCTGGGATCCCAAATCATGCGCAGACTGCAAGCTCGCCTCTCGGCCTTGCCGCAGGTGCTTGCGCAACGCCGTCTGGTATCGCTGCGACAGGGCCTTCAACTTTCGTTTCATTTTGTTCGTCAAATTCAGGCGCTGCTCTCCGGGATGTTTGATCCCTCGACGGTGAGCCGCCAATCCGATGCCAATATCAGACGGTTGTTTCAATCTGTATATGGGGTGAACACCCCATATACCCAGGTGCAGCCCAGGGCGTAGAGTGCCTCCAATGGTAAAACAAAAACGCAGCAACAGAAATAAAAAGGCCGAATGAGAACCATGCAGCCACTGGCGCTCCGAGCCGGAAACCCACGCCGTGTCGCACGCGCATCCCCGCTGGACAAGCCTTTGTTTCACTGCCCGTCTTAACCTATGGCCATGAAAACAAACTCCTGCCGCATTGACTACACCGGCGACGTCCACAGCATCGCCACGTTCGGCGACGCTCAACTCCTCAGGCACATCAACGGTCGTTACGAACTCCGCGGCGGCTCGGCCGCTGACCACGCTGACGTCAAACAATGGATTTCTCTCTTCCTTCACGAAGCCGCCGTGTCGTTTCCATCGCCAGTCGCTCGACGAACGCGCCCGTCCGGATTGCTGCGTTGTGTATCGAATGCTGCGGTACGTTGGGTTCGACGGCTTCGCTTCCCGCATGGTCTGCGGCCCTGCTCGCCTCATGGCCGCGTAGCATCAGAAGACAACGCCTGGCTGCTTTCAGCCCCACAGCACGATTCGCGAATGGCGAGAGCATAGCCTGCTCAGAGGTTCGGCAGGTTGCTACGATTTGCGGAGAGTTGAGAGAAATGCTTTCAAAAGTGTGGTAGATTGCACCGTCGGGAGCACCATTTATGAAACGCGTATTCACTTCACCTGATAGCGCGGAGCTGGGTTTGCTCAAAAACATGCTGCAGAAGGCAGGCATCCGCTGCGTTGAAATAAATGAGCAAATGGCCCAGACGATTCCCTCAGCGCCATTTCAAGCCGAACTCTGGGTTGAGAACGAGGCGGATTATCCAACAGCGGCTGCCATCCTGGAAGAGTGGCAACGCCCAACCAACGCCGCCGGAGCTTCTTGGACTTGTTCCCGCTGTGGCGAGAAGTTGGGAAGCCAGTTCAGCAAGTGTTGGAAGTGCGGCACCAAACGAGACGCCGCCAACTGAAGCATCGCCAGCAAACGGCGGGCGAGCCTTCTTTTTCTGCCAGCAGACTGCGCGTGAGGTCGCGAGCGGCATGTCTGAGGGATAAACCCTCCCTTTCATGAAATCGCCAATGGGGTGAACACCCCATAGCCTCCGCACGGTATTGCGGCACTATTGGGAGTGGATGAAGGTCTTGCTGCTATACCCGGAGTTCCCGGACACGTTCTGGAGTTTCAAGCACGCGTTGAAATTCATCCGCAAGAAGGCTTCGCTGCCGCCCTTGGGCCTGCTCACCGTGGCCGCAATGTTGCCGCAGGAATGGGCCAAGCGCCTCGTGGATGTCAACGTGCGGAAACTGCGCGAAAAGGATCTGGCTTGGGCGGACGTCGTTTTCATCAGCGGGATGATCGCCCAACAGGACTCGGCGCACGAACTCATCGCGCGTTGCCGCGCAGCGGGGAAGACGATCGTCGCGGGTGGGCCGCTGTTCACCCTGGGCCACGAACAGTTTCCCGAAGTTGACCATTTCGTGCTGAACGAGGCGGAGGTGACGCTGCCGGAGTTCTTGCGCGATTTCGAACGCAACGCGGCGCGGCGCGTTTATACCTCGCCAGAATTCCCTGACATCCGCCAGACACCGGCGCCGTTGTGGGAGTTGGTGGACGTACAACATTACGCCTCGATGAGCGTGCAGTTCTCGCGCGGCTGCCCGTTCGACTGCGAGTTCTGTAACATCACGGCGATGTTCGGGCATCGGCCCCGCACCAAGATGACGGCGCAGGTGATCGCCGAGTTGGACGGTCTCCACCGGGCTGGCTGGCGCGGGGCGGTCTTTTTCGTGGATGACAATTTCATCGGCAACAAGCGCGCGCTCAAGGAGGAATTGCTGCCAGCGCTGATCCAGTGGCAGAGGGGCCGGCGCGGTACTCCGTTCTTCACCGAGGCGTCCATCAATCTGGCGGATGATGAGGAGGTGATGCGGTTGATGGTCGAGGCGGGCTTCAACCAAGTGTTCGTTGGCATCGAGACGCCTGACGAAGCAAGCCTGGCCGAATGCAACAAGCGCCAAAACCAGAAACGCAATCTGGTCGCCGACGTGAAGCGCATCCAGCGTGCCGGGCTGGAGGTGCAGGGCGGGTTCATCGTCGGGTTCGACAGCGACACGCCCACGATTTTTTTGCGGCAGATCGAGTTCATCCAGAAGAGCGGCATCGTCACGGCGATGGTCGGCCTGCTGCAAGCCATCCCCGGCACGAAGCTTTACCAGCGGCTGAACGCCGCCGGTCGCCTGGTCGGCCACAGCACCGGCAACAACCTGGATGGGACCACCAACTTCATTCCGCGGATGAATCGGGAGACATTGCGCGAGGGTTACCGGAATCTGATGGGACACCTTTATGCGCCGGGGCCGTATTACCAGCGGATCCGCACGTTCCTGCGCGAGTACAGGCCGCCAAAAATCGTCGGCGCATTGAACTGGCGCTATGTCATGGCGTTCCTCCATGCCAATGTCCGGCTCGGCATTTTTGGCTGCGAACGATTCCATTACTGGGGCTTGCTAATCTGGACCTTTTTCCGCCGCCCGGCCCATCTTCCTCTGGCCGTCACTCTCTCCATCTACGGCCACCACTTTCGCAAAACGTGCCGGGTGCTGGGGCTGTAACGCTTGAGCTTTCACATGGGGTGAACACCCCATAGCCAACGGCCAAGCTGGCGCGTATTGTTCATCCCGCGTTACACCAGAAACGCAACAACAGAAAGAAACACGCATGATGAAAACACTGCTTCTATTGGTACTCCAAGTCGGAAATGGGCGCAAACCCCATCGCCTATGAGTGCCGCCAAATTTTCCAGGACTCCCCTTGGTCGTGCGTTACTGCACGCGTTCTGCCTGTGTCGTCACCCCGCTGGCGCCCGCTTCTTTTTCATGGGGTTGACCCGGAACCTTCCTGAATGGCAACACCACCGCGCCCGGCGGCGCTTGAATCCGTGAAAACACTTCGCCTGAAAAATCGGCGTGCCGACCCGACGGTTTGGAAAAGTTCCCGACCATAATTTCATGCAAGGCGATTCGCCCCTGCCCCAACTGCGTCAACGATGAAGAACGAACACCAAAAAGAAACCGCATTTCTGCGTCATTGCATTCGTTATGACGAAAGCCCGGGGCGCCGGGCGCTGGACGACCGAATCACCCAGATTCAGCGCAACGAGCGCAGTGTCCGGCGTGCGATGTGGTTGATGGCCCTGTTGGCGGCGTTGGCGGTGGCCGGCCTTGGTTACGCATTGATTTTTTTGGACGACTATCCCCAAAGGACATCACAGTTCGTCACGCGGTTCGTCGTCCAGGTCTTTGGCGCGCTGGGTCTGGCATCCATGATTTGCGTGGTGGCTTTTGTGGGCCTCCGGATGATCTATCGCACGAAACTAGACCGGCGGCGGGAGGAATGTCGTCAGTTGGTCACGAGGCTGTTGGAATCCCGGCTGGGCAAGCCGGTCACCACGCCTTGGCGCGAAAGTCCTGTCGGCGACGGGAATCGCGAATCCGTCCCGGTTGCTGCCGGAGGCAATGGTTCTCCCGACAAGATGGAACCAACCACACGGGGCTGAACCTCCGGTTTGCGTGCCGCGGCCATATCGCCCGCTGCGCTAGGCACGTTGTGCGGCAAGCCCTGCGTGCCGTTCGTGCCGGGATCTTCGACTCACTCCATCGCGGCCAGCAGGTGGTCGAGCGAGACGGTGGCGAAGCTGGTGGCGTAGTCGCTCATGCCGTACGGGATGACAAGTTCCCGGCCGTGCCGCAGCGCGCCGCAGGTGTACACCACGTTCGGGACGTAGCCTTCACGCTCGGCTTCGTTCGGGGACAGCAATGGTTCGCGCAGGCGGCCAAGGACGCGCGTGGGGTCGGCGAGGTCCAGCAGGAACGCGCCGAGGCAATACTTTCGCATCGCGCCGACGCCGTGGCTCAACACCAACCAGCCGGCTTCCGTCTCGATGGGTGAGCCGCAGTTGCCGATCTTGAAGAATTCCCACGGCTGGGCCGGCGGCAGCAGCAGTTTCGGCGTTTGCCAGAAATGGAGGTTGTCGGAAAACATCAGGAGGATGTTCTCGTCGTCCTGACGCGAGAGCATGGCGTAGTGGCCGTTGATCTTGCGCGGGAACAGCGCCATGCCTTTGTTCTGCACCGCGGGGCCGTTGAGCGTGCTGAACTTGAAATGGAAAAAGTCCGGCGTCTCGAGCAGTTGCGGCAGGGTGATCTTGCCGTCGTACGCAGTGTAGGTGGCATAGTAGGTGAAGCGGCCGTCGTCGTCCTCGAAGCGGACGAAGCGCGCGTCCTCAATGCCGTTGCGCTGGCTGGCCGTGGACGGAAAGAGGACGCGCTGGGAAACCCGGCTGCCGGGAGCAAAGTGGACTTCGTAGTTCGACTCGGCCAGCAGCAGGATGCCGCGCACGGCACGTTCAG
>CAYIOH010000236.1:0-6691 GCA_964364975.1 uncultured Bifidobacteriaceae bacterium | reverse complement strand
CGCGGTTTCATCAACAAATCCTCACTTTTGCCAAATGACTTTCGGAACACCCTCTCAAAGCCAGAAACTTCTCGACGTATTTGCCGAGCAGGTCGGCTTCGAGATTCACGGCATCACCCACCTTGCGGTCCCGCAAGGCCGTGATTTCGTACGTGTGAGGGATGATCCAGATGCGAAAGCCGTTCTTTTTCACGCCTGCGACCGTGAGGCTGATGCCGTCCACCGCCGCCGAACCTTTGTGAATCATGTAACGCATCACCTCCGGCGGCGCGGCAATATCCAGCATGTGATCCCGGCCCACACGTTCCCATTTGGTGATCTTGCCCAAGCCATCCACGTGACCGGTTACGAAATGCCCGCCCAACTCGCCGCCTGCGCGCAGCGGGCGTTCCAGATTCACCAGCGAACCGATCTTCGCAAATTGCATGTTCGTCAGTCGCCATGATTCTTGCAACATGTCGAACTGGATCAGCCTCTCTCTCCCGTGCGCAGCCAGCTTCACGACGGTGAGGCAGCAGCCGTTGACCGCCACGCTCGCGCCGAGCTTCAGGCCACGCCCGATGACGCGCGCCCGGACGGTGAGTTCAATGGATTTCCTGGTCGGTTTGATCGACTCGACCGTTCCCGCTTCTTCGACAATGCCCGTGAACATAATTTATGGTTGCAAGCTGCGGCTACGCCACGCGCGCCGTCAACAGCAAATCCGGCCCGAGTCGTCGCCACTCCACCTCACGCAGTTGGATTGCTTCGCTCAACGTTTTCACGCCGTCGCCGGCCACGCCTTTGCGCGAACCGCGGCCGCCCAGGATTTTGGGCGCGTAGAAAAACACCACGCGCTGCGCCAAGCCGCCGAGCAGAAACGACGCGTTCACTTCCCCGCCGCCTTCGATCAGCAGGCTCGTGACATTTTCCGCGCCGAGTCTTTTCAACAACCAACGCAAATCAATCTGGCAGGGCGCGCCATTCCGTGCGCGCCGCTTGGCGGTCGGTGCGACCAGTACATTCACGCGCTTGGCCAGGGCGGTCATGCGATTCTTGGGTGCGCGTCTGCCCACGACAATCGTGGTCAACGCCGCGTGATCATCACTCGCGATTTTTGCGTTTAACGGCGTCCGCGCCATCGAATCCAAGACGATCCGCCGAATCGGCGTTGCCATCTTCCATCTTCCATCTTTCATCTTCGCTCTGGCTGTCAACGACGGGTCGTCCACCAGGACTGTATTCACGCCCACGAGAATCGCATCGCTGCCCCGCCGCAACTTCATCCCGTGCGCCCGCGTTTCCTCACTTGTGATCCATTTCGATTCGCCGCTCGCGGTGGCAATTTTTCCATCGAGCGTCATCGCCGCTTTCACGGTGACAAACGGCGTGCGGTGGATAATCCAATGATCAAACGCTTCGTTCAGCCGTGCGCACTCATCGGCCAATTGTTGGTAGGGCGCGTCACTCCGTGCGCGCCGTTTCGAGTCTTGCCAAGCTGCGGCGCGCAGAGGACTGCGCGCCCTACCTTCGCTGAATGAGGCGACTTCGATTCCCGCCCGCCTCAAAATCTCGAATCCCTTACCCGCATGTTTCGGGTTCGGATCAACCGCCCCGGCGACCACGCGCCTGATGCCGGCGGCGATGATGGCATCCGTGCAAGGCGGGGTGCGTCCGTGCGTGCAACACGGTTCGAGCGTGACATAAAGCGTCGCGCCGCGTGGATTGTGACCGCGCTGCTCGGCATCTCGGAGCGCCTCGATTTCCGCATGCGGCAAACCCGCGCGCCGATGCCAGCCGCGCCCGATGATTTTGCCGCCCTTCACCAACGCAGCGCCTACCATCGGATTCGGCGAAGTCGCGCCGTAACCGCGCCGGGCAAGGCGGAGGGCGAGGCGCATGAAGTTTAGGTGGTTCATTTGCCGATTTCGATTTTGTCATGCGCGCCGTGCCAGAAGCGCAACACCTTGACGACCTGCTCACGTTCGCGGACGCGATAAACGATGCGATAGGGATGATGAATGATTTCGCGCAAATTCGGTTTGCAACGCTCTGGCACGATGCGACCGAGCAAAGGATGCTCACGGAGCAGTTTTAGTTTTTCGAGCAACGCCAGTCCGAAGCGTTCGGCGGCGGCGGGATTGTCGCGGGCAATGTAGCGAACCAAACCGGCAAGGTCCTCGTTGGCGATCTCGGTTACGAAGACTTGGAAAGCCATGACGGGAGATATTTCTCCACCTGTTCGAGCGGGATGAGCTTGCCTTGATCGGCCTGCGCCTCGCCTTCACGGATGGCGGCGAGAAACTCGATCTCTTCGCGGATTTCGCGGAACGAAACCTCGTCCGGCAATTGGCGAATCGCTTCGAGAGCAGCTTGTTTATCGCTCATGGGGCTAATCTAACTTGCGAGAAAAACTTGGCAAGCGCGGGATTCGGCGAAGTCATGCCGTAGCCGCGGAGGGCGAGGCGCATGAATTTCTGTTCTGATATCAGTTTTTCCACTTTGAACTTCAGTCGGTGAACTCTAGCCTCCCGGCGTGAGCGATGATTTGCCGAGCATCACTGTGCTCATTCCGACGCGCCCCGACCTGGCCGACATCAAGGCCGTCGCGGCGGCGCGGCGATTGGATTATCCGGCGGACAAACTGGAAATCCTGGTGGCGCGGGGAAGACAGCCTTCCGTCCAGCGTAACGCCGGCCTGAATGCCGCGCGCGGCGAACTGATTTATTTACTCGACGACGATTCGGTGGCCGACCCGGCAAATCTGCGCCGGGCGATTTCACATTTCGCCGACGCGAAAGTGAAGATGGTGGGCGGGCCGAATGTGTGTCCGCCGGACGCGCCGGAACTTGAACAGGTGTTCGCGCTGGTGCTGGCAAGCTGGCTCGCGTTTGGGCCGAGCCGTGCGCGTTACACGGCGGCGGGAAAGGTGCGCGAAACCGGCGAGAAGGAATTGATTCTCTGCAACCTTATCGCCCGCCGCGACGCGATGCTCGAACTCGGCGGATTCAACGAAGCGCTGTATCCGAACGAAGAGAACGCGCTGATGGACGAGTTGCAGAAGCGCGGAGATAAATTGCTTTACGATCCTGAGTTCGTGGTGCAACGCCGGCCGCGTCACAGTCTGAAGGCGTTTGCCAGAATGCTGATGACTTACGGGCGGGGCCGGGCGGAACAGTTTCGCGTGCACCCGACGTTCGGTTCGGTGTTGAATTTCGTGCCGCCGTTGTTCCTGGTTTATCTGCTCACTTTGCCGGTGGTGTGGGTGATCACGTTCGTTCCCTCCGCGGCATGGCAGCGTGATCTGTATCACCTCCCGCTCTTGCTCTACGGCATTGCCGTCTGGTTGCAGGTGATTGCGCTGATTCCCCGTGGCGGCCTCCGGCGCAGCTTGTGCGCCGCCCCGCTGATGGTGCTGGCACATTTGCTTTATGGCGCGGGCTTCTGGCGCGGACTGTTCACAACACTGAAACCGCCGGACGAACGGTCGAACGTTCCGGTGAGCCTGGAAAGAGTGTGATGTTATGAACGCACGCGGGCATGAATCGCGCAGTGTCGGCCCATCGCAGTTGGTAGGGACGCGGTGGAACGCGTCCCTACCAGATTCTATGGCTTTGGTTGCTGCACGGGCGTAGCCATGAAAAATCCGCTCTGGGCCAAAGCCATCAATAGCTGCGCCGACCCGCAGCGAGCCAGGCATTTTGTCGAGTTGCTGGCTGCCACGGCGGCGGGTACGGCGCTGGGAAAATGTTCCGCCGGGCAAATCCGCGTGCTGGTCGCGCTGGGCGGCGGCTCGCAGGTGTTGAGTGAATTGCTCGTGGCCAATCCCGACTGGCTCGCGTTGCTGGACTTCGGGCAGATTCAACATCCGCGCCGGGCGCAGGGTTTTCGCAGCGAGGTGCAAAGCTGGTTGAAGCCCCTGCTGGCCGGGCGCAATTACCCCGGCGCGCTCGCCCGGCTGCGGCAGTTCAAGCAACGTGAAATGCTGCGCATCGCGGCGCGCGACCTCGCGCGTCTGGCCGACGTGGTTGAAATCACCCGCGAGATTTCCGACGTGGCGGACGTTTGTCTCGACGCGGTTTGGCAGATTTGCCGGCAGCAGTTCGCCGAACGCTTCGGTCAACCGTATCATCAGGACGCGGACGGGCGCTGGCACGCCACGGCGTTTTGCGTGCTGGGCATGGGCAAACTCGGCGGACAGGAGTTGAATCACAGTTCGGACGTGGACGTGCTTTTTGTTTACAGTGACGAGGGCCAGGTCTTCAAGGAAGCGCCCGCAAAGGAAGCCCCGGCCGGCACGATGACGAGCCACGCGTTTTTCAACCGGCTCGCGGAAGCTTTTATCGCCGAGGTCACGCGCATGACGTTGGACGGCGTGTTGTATCGAATTGATTTACGTCTGCGGCCAGAAGGCGACGCCGGCCCATTGTGCCGCTCGCTGGCGAGCTATGAAAATTATTACGCGCAGTGGGGACAGACGTGGGAGCGCATGATGCTCATCAAGTCGCGGCGGGTGGCCGGCGACGAAGGGCTGGCGCACGAGTTTCTGGAAATGATCCAACCGTTCCGGTTTCCGCGTTCGATCAACGAGAGCGTGCTGCGCGAGGTCGCGGCGATGAAAGACCGTATCGAAAACGAAGTTGTTCGCGCGGGGGAACTGGACCGCAACGTGAAACTGGGCCGCGGCGGGATTCGCGAAATTGAATTCATCGCCCAGGCACAGCAATTGTTGCACGCGGGCCGACAGCCGTTTCTGCAAGGGGCGCAAACGCTGCCGTGCCTCGCGAAACTCGCGGAGTATCGCCTGCTCACCGGCGAAGAAGCGCAAGAACTCCATGCCGCCTACTGCTTTCTGCGTGACGTGGAGCACCGCCTGCAAATGGAGGCGAACCTGCAAACCCACACCATCCCCACCGATCGTCGCGCCCAGGACCGGCTCGCGAAACTCATGGGCTTTCAGTCACTGAAGGAATTTGAGGCTGCGCGTCAAACGCACACGCGCAACGTGCGTCGCGCCTACGACCGCCTGCTCAAATCGGAAGCGCCCGCGCCAGAGTCGGAGTTTCCGCTCTCGTTCGATGGTTGCGAAGCGGAGTGGAAGGAAATCCTGACGCGGCATTGGTTTCGCGATTCGGACAAGGCGTTTCGCGTGCTCAAGGAATTCGTCGAAGGGCCGGGATTTGTCCATGTCTCGCCGCGCACGGAGGAGCTGGCGCGGCAGCTTTTGCCGAAAATCTTCGCGCTCTGCCGCAAAGACCACGGCGAGCTGAAATCGCCGACGCTGCCGTCCAATATCTTGTCCGACCCGGACCGGGTCGTCACGCGGCTCGACAGTTTTCTCAGCGCCTACGGCGCGCGCGGCGCGTTGTTTGAGATGTGGACGGGCAATCCGCCGCTGTTCGAGTTGCTGCTGTTGCTGTTCGACCGCTCGGAATTCCTGGCGGAGGCGGCGATTCGTTCGCCGGAATTGTTCGACGAACTGGTTTCCGGCGGGCGGATGCGCATGAAGAAAACGGCGCGGGAAATCCTGGAAGACTTGCGCCACGGTCTCGACGACGCGGACCAATTGCTCTGGTTGCGCCGCTATCACGAGGCCGAGTTGATACGGATCGGCCTGCGCGACATCCTCGGTCTGGCCGACTTCGAGCAAAATCTCGCGGAACTTTCGGCGCTGGCGGACGCCTGCCTCCAATACGCGCTCGAAGTCGTGATGCGGCGGAACAAAATGAAATCGCCGCCGTTCGTCATCATCGGCCTCGGCAAACTAGGCGGGTGCGAAATTGATTACGGCTCGGACTTGGACGTTGTTTTTGTCACCAACACGAAGGCCAAGAATTTCGCAAAGCTTCAGGGGATCGCCGTGGAACTCATGGACCTGGTGTCGCGACGCACGGACAAAGGGACGGTGTTTCGCGTGGACGCGCGGTTGCGGCCCGATGGGGAGAAGGGTTTGCTCGTCAACACACTGGCGGCTTACGAGGAATATTACCGGCAACGAGCGCAGCTTTGGGAAATTCAATCGCTCACGCGCACGCGACCGGTGGCGGGAGATTTGGCACTGGGGCAGAAGTTTCAGGAATTGGCGGCAACGTTGACGAACTTTCCCAAAGTAGGGCAGGCGTCCCGCCTGACCCGCGAAAGGACAAGAATGGGCAAGCGGGACGCCTGCCCTACTTTGCCGTTGTGTTTCACGCCGGATTGGAAACAGAAAGTCCACGCCATGCGGATGCGCATCGAGAAGGAACGCACGCCCGCTGGCAAAGACGAACTGGCCATCAAAACCGGCAAGGGCGGTTTGATGGACGTGGAGTTCATCGCGCAGGCGCTTTGCCTCGAATTTGGCTGGCAGGAAGCCCACACGCTGCGGGCGCTCGAACGGGCGCGCGACGCAAAGCTGTTGCCGGATGCGGAGAAGCTGCTGGAGAACTACCGCCAACTGCGCCGGGTCGAGGGCATTCTGCGCCGGTGGAGCTACGAAGGCGAAACGGTTCTGCCCGATGACCCCGAGCCGTATTATCGCGTGTCCGTGCGCTGCGGATTTTCCACACCGGCAGCCTTTCGAGCGGCGCTGGCGAAGTGGCGCGCGGCTGTGCGCGAGGTTTACTTGAAGGTTTTCAATGCGCGCTAGCTGTGCCCGAATAAGGTAGGGCGCGTCACGGCACGGTCTCAGGGGATTAGTGACAGAACGTTCTCACCTGATGCGTGACACAAT
>CAYIOH010000235.1:0-6694 GCA_964364975.1 uncultured Bifidobacteriaceae bacterium | reverse complement strand
CTCGTTGAACATCTCAAAAAAGGCGGGCTCGCGGGGGAAGAGGTTGAACACAGACTACTCCTGGATGGGATTTGGATCAGCCGATTACAGGCAAATTGAGCATAGCGGCTTTACCAGGATAAATCAACGCCGGCGGCGCAAGCGCTTCGCCTAGCTAGTGCAGTGTCTCGCAAGTTGGCTAACTTTCCGTTCGTGGTGAGCTTGTCGAACCATGAACGGAACCCTTTGACAGGACTTGCCCTTCGGCAGGCTCAGGGCGAACGGACTGTGTAAATGTATTTGTGAGGCACTACACTAGGGCGCCTGTTCATCGCTGCAGAAGGTCTTGATGCGGATGACGGTCTTGACGTCCGTGATGTACACCAGCCCATCCCCGTGGTTGCCGGTATGGGCGGCATGGAGAATCACGTCGGCAATGACATCCGCCAGGTGGTCGGGCACCACAATTTCAATTTTGATCTTGGGCACGAACTCGATTCCCCGCTCGCGCTCGTTCGGGTGCTTTTCCACCCACTCACGGCCCATCCCCCGGCAATCCGTTACGGTCATCCCGCGGAACTCCTGGGTCCCCAGCAAGGCCTCTTCCACCTTGACCAGCATGAACGGCTTGATGATGGCCTTCACTTCCTTCATCACCGCACCTCCTTATACTGGGTCTGTTTCTCCTCGAACCAGCCATACACGCTGGGAAGGACCACCAGCGTGAGCAGTGTTGAGGTGATCAACCCGCCGATCACCACGGCAGCCAGCGGCCGCTGGACCTCCGAGCCGATGCCGGTCGCCAGCAGCAACGGAATCAGCCCCAGGACGGCCAGACTGGCGGTCATCAACACCGGCCGAAGCCGGTGCTCGCACCCCGTGAGCAGGGCCTCTTCGAGCGGCAAGCCTTCCCGGCGCAGCTTGTTGATGTAGGACACCAGCACCAACCCGTTCAGAACCGCCACGCCGAAGAGGGCGATGAATCCCACCGATGCGGGCACACTGAGGTATTGGCCGGACAGCCAGAGGGCCACGATCCCGCCGATGAGCGCAAACGGGAGATTCAAGATAATGAGCGCCGCGTACCGGAGCGAGTTAAAACTTGAAAAGAGCAAGAAGAAAATCAGCAGAATGGTCAGCGGCACAATGATCGCCAAACGCGTCATCGCCCGCTGCATGTTCTCAAACGCGCCGCCCCAGCTGACATAGTACCCCGCGGGCAGACCCAATTCCGCGTTCAGCCGAGCCTGCGCTTCCACCACAAATCCACCGATATCGCGTCCCACCACGTTCAAGCCCACCGCGATCCGCCGCTTGACATCCTGGCGGCTGATCTGCGCCGGCCCTTCAACCAGACTGATCGCCGCCAGTTGCGCCAGGGGAATGCGCACACCGGCCGGGTTGCTCACCTGGATATTGCCGATGGCCTCGGGATTGTTGCGGCTCTCCAGAGGAAACCGCACCATCAGGGAGAACCGTCGCTGGCCCTCGAAGACTTCAGTCGCGATTTTGCCGCCGATGGCCGTTTCCACGATTTCCTGGATATCCACCACATTGATGCCGTAGCGCGCGACTTTGCGGCGATCAATCTCGATGGTCAGGTACTGCTGGCCCGTCACCTGCTCCATTTTGATGTCCTTGGCCCCCGGGATCGCGGAGAGAACCGCCACCACCTGCTCCGCCTTCTCTCGGAGCACGTCCAGGTCGTCGCCGAAGATTTTCACGGCCAACTGAGTCTTGATGCCGGAGATCAGTTCGTCCACCCGCTCCTGGATCGGCATGGACATCAACACGGAGATCCCCGGGATCTTCTGCAGGCGGGTCCTCACCAGTTCCACGAACTCCACGGGTGTCGGGGCCGTCATCCACTCGCCGATGGGTTTGAGCAGCACGATCTGATCGCTCTCGTTGGCTTCGATGGGGCTGGTCGCGATCTCCGCCCGCCCAATCTCCGCCACCGTCGTCCGCACCTCGGGAAACTCCAGCAAAGCGCGCTGCGTCTTGAGCTCCAACTCGACCGACTCCTGCAGCGAAATGCTGGGCAGCCGCACGACTTGCGGCGTGATCGCCCCTTCAAAGAGCGAGGGGATGAACTCGGTCCCCAGAAAGGGGACCAGTCCCAGACTCAGCACCAGCAAACTGATCGCGATGACCAACACCTGTTTGCGGTGTCCCAGGGACCAGCGCAGCACCGGCAGATACAGCGCCTTGGCTTTGCGCAGCACCCAATTGTCTTCCTCGCTTCCGCCTTTCAGGAACAGCGAGCACAGGACCGGCGAGAGGGTGAGGGCCACGGCCAGTGAGGCCAAGAGCGCCAGGGCCGTGGTGTAGGCCATGGGGGCAAAGAGCTTCCCTTCCAGACCCTGCAGCGTGAACAGCGGCAGAAACACGATCACGATGATGGTGATGCCGAAGACGACCGGGCGGGCAACCTCCTGCGCCGCCTCCAGGATAATGTGGGTCCGACTGACTACCACGCCTCGTGGCATCGACAGATGCCGGTATATATTCTCCACCAGCACCACCGAGCCGTCAACCATCATGCCGATGGCCACCGCCAGCCCCCCCAGAGACATCAGGTTGGCGGACAGGTCCACCTGCCACATGCCGATAAAGGTCATCAGCGGCACCAGTACCAAGGTCATCGTGACGATCAGGGCACTGCGAAGGTTCCCCAGGAACACGAGGAGCACCACCATGACCAGGAGGCCGCCTTCCGCCAGAGCCTTGTCGACCGTCCACAAGGCGGCGTTAACCAGATCCGTGCGGTCATAAAACGGCACCAGCCGAACGTCGGCCGGCAAGAGGTTGTTTTGGTAGAGCTCCTCGATCTTCTGCTTGACCATCTCCACCACCCGCTTGGCGTTCCCGCCGCGTTGCATGAGGACAATGCCCACCACCACTTCGCCCTTGCCATCCTTCACGGCGGCGCCATGGCGCACTTCATGGCCGATGCCCACTTCCGCCACGTCTTTGATATAGATAGGGACGCCACCATGTTCCTTGACGACGATATTGTCGATATCCTCCAGATTGTGGATCAGGCCGACCGCGCGAATTATGTACTTCTCGGCATGCTGCTCGAGAATGTTCCCGCCGGCGTTGGAGTTGTTCCGGCTGACGCTCTCGAAGACTTCCTGCAGCGTCAGCCCGAACTTCTTGAGCTTATCCGGATTCACCAGCACCTGGTATTGCTTGACATAGCCCCCGTGCGAGTTGACATCCGCCACCCCCGGCGCGCCCTTGAGATAGGGCCGAATCACCCAATCCTGGAGGGTGCGGGTGTCCCGAAGATCTGCCAAGGACGTGGCCCAGGGAGCCTGCGGCGCGGCTTCCCCCGCGACTTTCCCAGCCGTCCGCTCGACCGTGTATCGAAAGACCTCCCCCAGCCCCGTCGACACAGGCCCCAGCACGGAATCCGTATCCGCCGGGAGCGCGGATTTGGCCGCGATCAGGCGTTCCAAGACGATCTGCCGGGCGAAGTAGACATCGACGTCGTCCCGGAAGACCACCGTCAGCAGGGAGAGGCCGAACTTTGACAGGGAGCGCATTTCCGTCAGGCCGGGCAGGCCGGTCATTTGGATTTCCAACGGCAAGGTGATAAACCGCTCCACTTCCTGAGGAGACCGTCCCGGCGCTTCGGTGATGACCTGGACCTGGACATTGGTCACGTCCGGAAAGGCGTCGATATTCAGGTGCTGAAGCGCATACACTCCAAGGCCGCCGATCAGCAGGGCCATGGCGATCACCAGAATGCGCCGGCGCAGGGCAAATTCAATCAACCATTCCGCCATGCTCAGTTCGGCTCCATCTCGTTCTTATTCATCTCAGACTTGAGGGTAAACGCCCCCTTGGTGACGATTCGCTCGCCTGGTTCCAGCCCGGTCAGCACCGGCACTCGATCCCCCGAAGGCGCGCTCGTGGTGATGACCCGCAGTTCATAGCGCCCGGGAGCTTTCTCCACAAACACGATCGCGCGCCCCCGATCCCTCTGCACGGCGATGGTGGGGATGGTAAGGACCTGTTCTTTGGCGGTCGTCTGAATCTGGATGGTGGCAAACATTTCGGGCTTCAGGCGGCCGTCTGGGTTCGACACTTCAGTCCGCACCTTGACCGTGCGGGTAGCCGGCTCGATCACTTCCCCGATGTGCACGATGACCCCGCGAAACGTCTGGTCCGGGTACGGGGTTACCTGGGTTTCCACGGGCAACCCCAACTGGACGAGCGGGATGTCCTTCTCAGGCAGGTCCGCCAGGATCCAGAGACGGGCCAGATCCGCGACCACGAACAGGACGGTTTTCGAATCAATCACCTCGCCCGCCGTGACATGTCGCTCGATCACGGTCCCTTCGAGCGGCGACCGGATCGACGCGTTCGAATTGATGCGCTGTTCCCGAGCCAAGAGCCCGATCTCCGGCTGCGTCATGCCCAGCAAAGTCAGCCGATCGGCAGCGGCGCGATGATCGGCACGGGTCGTGAGCGTCTCGCCCTCACGCCGTTGATACTCCCCCGTCCCGATCACCTTGGCTTCCAGTAGCTGGCGGGCCCGCTCCAGCGCTTGCTCCGCAACGGCAAAGCGGGCCTGCGCCTTGAGGTACTCGGATTGGGCCAACCCCAAATCGGTGCTGTCCACCCGGGCCAACACCTTTCCGGCATGGACCCGATCGCCGACGTTGACCGTCGCTTCGATGACACGTCCCGGAATGATGGCACTCACATCCACAAGATGGTTGGGGTTCGCTTTGACGACACCGGGTACTCTCAAGGTCGCCTTGTGCCCACCGGGGTGAACGGTCTCGAACTCCAGTCCCGCCTCCTGCACGCTTTGGGGGTCCAACTGCACGACCGGCGGCCCTTTCTTGGCCTGGGCGCTCTGAGGGGCCTGAGGGGGCGCCTCCGGTTTACAGCCGACGGCAAGGATAGCGCAGACAAGCGCCATGAGGATGCGGTTCCTCATGATCACGATTCCCGCAGCCCGGTCACTCGTTCAAGCTGCGCCTGTGCGACCGAGAGATCGTGCAACGCGCCGTAATATTCCTGCAAGGTCGCGCGCTGCACGCGTTGAGCGTCCAGGAGATCCAGCAGCCCGGACGCCCCCTGTCGGAAACTGATCTGCGCGATCCTAAGGGCCTCTTCGGCCTGCTTGATGAGCCCCGCCTCGAATACCGCCAATTGTTCCCGGGCGATGCGATAGTTCTGATATTCCTGGGCGATGGACTTCGCCAGTTCGACCCGCGATCGTTCCAGGTCGGCCTCGGCCCGCCGGTTTTCCGCCATCGCCGTGGCGATCTTTCCCTGCCGCTGGTCCCAGAGAGGAAGCGGCACGGAGAGAACGACCCCGAACGTCTCCTTGTCGATGTCCCGAACGTACAACCCGCCCACCCCCACATCAGGCACGCGCGCCTGTTTTTCAAAGTCGAGTTGGGAGCGCCCGCGCGCCACTTCGCGCCGTTGGCGGGTGATCGCAGGATGCGCGTCCATCGCCCGTTCGACCAAAACCGGAAGCTCAGGCCAGGCCCCGGCAATGCTGAACGCGCCCGTCACCGTGAACGATGGGGGCAGCGCGTTTCCCAGTAGCGCATTCAGCGCGGCTCGCGCCAGCTCCACCTGGCTGCGTCCGCGACTCACGTCGTTCTGCGCTTTGAGGAGCTCCACCTCGGCCTTGACCAGCTCGAACGCCGCAGCTTCCCCGGTCTTGACCCGGATTTCCGCCGACCGGCGAAGATCCTTGACGGTCTCAAGGTTGCGCACCGCAAGTTCGACGTGTTTCTCAGCCAGCAACGCCCGATAAAACGCCCCCTTGACTTCGGCTTTCAAGAAAAGCCGGAATCCTTCCGCATCGAGACGCGCCGTCTCCACTTTGAAGATAGCGGCCTGGATACGGGCCCCCCGCTTGAGCGGCCACTCCAGCGGCTGAACGATCGAGGCCTGATACTCGTTACGGGACAGGGAAGGCGACACGCCGTGGGATTCCCCGCGGCCGCCGGTCAGATTCGTGGTCGGATTCGGATACGCGCGGGCCGTCACCGCCTCCCCCTGGCTCGCCTCCACGTTGGCAAGGAACGCCGCGAGCGTGGGGTTTCGCTCTTCCGCCAGAGCAAGAATCGCATCCAGAGTCACCGACGGAGCCGGCTGCGCCGGCGCTTCTCCCCTCGCCAGCACTACCAGCATCACCATGCAGGCAAGGCTCCAGAACACCCGCCTCGCGTAATTGCTGAACATTTCCATCACTCGAATCATCCTCCTTGCTGGATAGAACAGGACGATACAATCCCCCGGTCTCTTCAACCCGGAGACGGCCATGACAGATGAGAACGATCGAAGAATCAGGCTGGAGGATGAAAGGGACTACCGGAAAGCAGAGGGGAGGGTCTGACGACCCGGTTCACAACCGGTCCTTGTGACATGAGCGCATGGCTAACAGGAAACAACTCGGCCCGCAGGTCATCATCGTCCAGATCCACGGACAGGGCGGCAAGCCAGTTTTCGGCGGAAAGGACGCCGAGGCCAAAGAGCAAAGGCGCCGCCACCACAAGGAGCACCAGCACAAAAGTTCGGGCCCACACTTTGTTTCTCTCCACATTCGACATGTCTTAAAGCTATAGGACACGGACCGCCACAGTCAAGCCCATGCGGAACCCTCCAATCTGTCAGCTCCCTCCGACCGCGTAGCGCAGGCGGGCTTCGGCGATCTTGGCTTCGAATTGCGTCTCCG